>NZ_DBNHEF010000077.1:0-14960 GCF_057138825.1 Candidatus Defluviilinea gracilis | reverse complement strand
CGCACCGAGAGGTCGAGCGATTCGACCGGGGTGTCGGCGACTTCGCTACTCATGCGGCTCCCGCTCACTTCTTTTTCGATGGAAACAGTAAGCGTTTCCTCGCTGACGCCGGCGATATAGCGCAGGTGGTCGATGACCAATTTCGCCGCTGTGCTGAGGGCGCGCTCGGGCGAGACGGTTCCGTCCGTCCAGATTTCAAGGTTCAGTTTATCGTAGTTCGTGCTCTGCCCCACGCGGGCTGAGGTTACTTCCCAGTTCACGCGCTTGACCGGGCTGTAGATGGCGTCGATCGGCAGTTCGCCGATGGGCATGTGCCCGCTTCGTTCGTTGGCTGGCGAGTAGCCGCGTCCGCGCTCGACCGTGAACTCAAGATCGAGTTTGGTCTTGGGGTTATCGACGGTGAACAGGAATAATTCCGGGTTCACGATCTCCACCTCTGCGGGGGTGATAATATCCGCCGCGGTAACCGTCCCTTCGCCGCGCACTTCGAGGTGCATACGAGTGCTATCCACGCCGTCCAGCTTGATGCGCAACTGCTTAACCTGCAACATCACCTGGATGACATCCTCGCGCACACCGGGGATCTCGCTAAATTCGTGCAACACATCCGCGATTCGAATCGCGGTGACGGCGGCTCCCTCCAGGGAGGAGAGCAACACGCGTCGGAGAGCGTTTCCCAGCGTAACGCCGTAGCCGCGCTCCAGTGGGCTGATGACAAACTTGCCATAGTTTCGAGCCTCAGCCTCGCGCTCGATCTTAGGCATAACCATATTCGTAATACCCGTCACGGTTCACCTCTATAAATTCCAGTTTTTGCCGCCCAGAAAACGGGCGGCGCCAATACCAACTACTACCGTGAGTAGTATTCAACTATCAATTGTTCGTTCAAGATCCCGTCGATCTCGGAACGGTCCGGCAAGCGTTGGATCGAACCGGTCAACGATTTTGTATCGCGGTTCAGCCAGCTCGGCGATGTGCGGGCATCGGCAAGATCGCCAACCCCTTTGAAGTAAGCCAGAGCGCGCGAACCGCCACGGACAGCCACCACATCGCCTTCTTTGAGGAGCATGGAGGGCACATCGGTGCGGCGTTCGTTCACAGTGAAATGACCATGGGTCACCAATAAGCGGGCTTGCGAGCGACTGGAGGCGAACCCGAGGCGGAAGACGATGTTATCCAACCGGGATTCGAGGATTTGAAGCAGGTTCAAACCCGGCAGACCGCGGCGGCTGGAGGCTGTTTCGAAGTAGCGGCGGAATTGTCGCTCCAATACCCCGTACACGCGGCGGGCGCGTTGTTTGGCGCGCAACTGGCGAAGATAATCCGATTCGCGCCCGGTGCGGCTGGGACCGCCGCGTCCGCCGGTCTTGCCGTGCTGACCCGGGGCAAAACTGCGACGTTCAAACGCGCACTTCGGAGTGAAGCAACGCTCCCCTTTCAGATACAATTTTTCGCCTTCGCGCCGGCAAAGTTTGCATACCGGAGAAAGATTTTTCGACATAAATAACTATCCTCTTTTACTTGATTACACGCGTCGCTTTTTGGGCGGGCGACAACCGTTATGCGGGATCGGTGTGATATCCGAGATCAAGCGGACTTTGAGACCCATCGCTTGCACCGCGCGGATGGCATTCTCGCGGCCGGGGCCAGGTCCCTTCACATACAACTCAACCTCTTGAACTCCGAGTTGTTGCGCGGCTTTGATTGCCTGCTCGGCGGCAAGACGAGCCGCAAACGGAGTGCTTTTACGCGAGCCTTTGAAACCGGCCGAACCGGCGCTCCCCCATGCAATGGTATTGCCTTCCATGTCGGTGACGGTAACGATGGTGTTGTTGAACGATGCAAAGATGTGCACTTGTCCAGCCGACAGGGCGCGCTTGGCTTTCTTGGCGCCAGCCGAACGGCGCGTGGAACGTACGCTTTGAGCCATAATTCTTCTGCCTCTTTACTTCTTCGCGCCGCGGCGACGACCGCGACCGGCGACGGTTTTCTTGGTGCCTTTGCGGGTGCGCGCGTTAGTCTTCGAACGCTGGCCGCGGACAGGCAAGTTGCGGCGATGGCGCAAACCGCGATACGAGCCAATTTCGATGAGACGCTTGATGCTCATCTGGACCTCGCGGCGCAGGTCGCCTTCGACCTTGTAATTTTTACTAATAAACTCGCGCATCACTTGCACATCCGCCTCAGACAGGTCCTTCACCCGGGTGTCCGGGTTTACCTTGGTCTGGGCAAGGATGTTACGCGCGCGCGTCGGTCCGATCCCATATAAATAGGTCAGACCTACTTCTACCCGCTTATTGCGGGGCAAATCAACGCCTTCAATTCTCGCCATGGTTTACTCTATCCCTGTCGTTGTTTGTGTTTAGGATTTTCGCAGATGATAAATACTCTGCCTTTGCGCCGAATGACTCTGCATTTGGCGCAGCGCTTCCGTATCGATGGTGAAACTTTCATTTCAATTGACTCCTTACAACTTTCTTAAAACAGCCGAAGTTTTGATTATACACGCACGTAATTTGTTCGTCTAGCCGAATCAGGCAGGATCACGGGACAGTCAGGATTAAGGGGTCTCCTTCGGTGACAGCGACCGAATGCTCGAAGTGCGCCGTCAATGATCCGTCTGCCGAAACCACTGTCCAGTGATCGGGGAGCACGCGTGTTTGCTCCGTCCCGATCAGGACCATGGGTTCGATGGCTATTGTCATGCCCGGTTTGAGCGGCAAGCCAGTCCCGGCTTTGCCATAGTTCGGCAATTGGGGACCTTCGTGCATCTGCCTGCCCACACCGTGGCCGGTGTATTCGCGCGTGACGAAATAGCCGTTACTTTCCACATGTTTTTGTATCGCCGCAGACACGTCGCCGGTGCGGTTGCCCACGCGCATTTTCTCGATGCCGAACGCCAACGCTTCTTCTGTGACTTTCAGCAGGTTGCGGGCTTCGGGAGAGATTTCTCCCACCCCGGCAGTCAAAGCCGAATCCGCCACCAACCCGTTGAGCGCCGTTCCGCAATCTATTGAAACAATGTCGCCCTCTTTTAGGATCCGTTTCTTACTCGGGATCCCATGGACGAGTTCGCGGTTGATGCTCACCGTGATCGAGGTCGGGAAGGGCGGGCGCCCATAACCTTTGAACGGCGATACACACTTGTGTTTCCTCAGCACATCCTCAGCAGCCGCGTTGAGATCGGCGGTGGAAACACCCGGTTTTAAAAGTGCTCGTACAGTCGCCAAGACTTCCGCGTTGATTCGCCCGGCCGCGCGCATGGTCTGCAGTTCAGCCTGGCTCTTGAGGTGAATTTGGCGAGCCCAACTCATGATCTGGTTTTCAAGGCGTCCATCAGATCTTGTGTCACTTGATCGATGGCCTGTAATCCATTAATTTCTACCAACTTGCCGTGATCGCGGTAATACTTGATCAACGGCGTTGTTTGCTCCATATACACTTCGATACGGCGCGTGACGGTTTCCGATTTGTCGTCATCGCGTTGATATAACTCTGAACTGTCGATATCGCACACCCCTGCTCTTTTGGGCGGGTTGGTCTTCTCGTTGAAGATGTGACCGCTCTCGCGGCAGGTCCAGCGCCCGCTCAGGCGGCTGATCAACTCATCGCGCGGAGCAATGATCTGCGGGACAACATTCACCCGCCCGTGGAAGGTCTGGAGCATTTCTTCCAACGCGGTCGCTTGCGCCGGGGTGCGGGGAAAACCGTCCAAGATGGCGCCAGTTTCACAGTCGGGACGAGCGAGGCGGTCTTTGATCATCGCAATGGTCACGTTATCCGGCACCAGGTCGCCCTTGCTCATGAAGGTCTGGGCAAGCTTTCCCAAATCGGTTTGGTTCTTAATGTTCTCACGGAAGAGATCGCCTGAGGAGATGTGGGCAAGCCCTGTCCGCTCAGATAAACGATTTGCCTGCGTGCCTTTGCCAACTCCGGGTGGTCCGATGAGGACAATATATGTCGGCATGACAGGTCTCTTCTCTAGCTGGTTAGAAGTTTTATATCTTCGTAGCGGTTCTTCAGCTCGGATTCGATATTGGCAACCGTATCACGAACCACGCCGACTACGATCAACAAGCCCGACGATGACACCAGGAACAACCCGGCGTTATTGCTCGCCGGTGGATATACCACTTGAATGAGGAACGGCATGATCGCCACAACGCCCAGCAAGAGCGCGCCCGGTAATGTGATGCGGCTTTGAATGCGGCTCAAATACCTTTGGGTCGGCGCGCCTTCCGGCACACCGGGGATCTGAATGCGTTGGCGTTTCAAGTTATCACCGTAATTCTGCTGGTCGAAAATAACCGTCGTGTAGAAATAGGTAAAGGAAACGACCATGAGGAAGTATAACGTCCAGTAGCCCCATGAGTTCGCGCCGCTGGCATTGAAAAAGTTCACAACGCTTGTCGAAAAATTTGCCACCCATTGGGTTTCCGAGGTGACAAAATAACTCGCCACGATTGCCGGGAATTGCAGGATGGCGCTTGCAAAGATCAACGGGATCATGCCGGAGAGGTTCACCAACAGCGGCAGAAAAGGTTGAGGGGTCTTGATCGTCCGTCCGCGTTGAATGGCTTGAAACACTTGCGCCTTTTGGGCGAACATGATCGGCACATTGCGGCGCCCCTGTTGGACGTACACGACCGCAACCACAGTGAGGATGATGACGAAGATCATGATCCCAAGCAAAATCCAGCGGTTGGTTTCATCCAATAATATGACTTGGATGTTCTGCGGGATTTGCGACACAATGCCGGCAAAGATAATGAGCGAGAGCCCCTGCCCGCGGATACCGTATTCCGAGATCAACTCGCCGAGCCAGATGGCAAACATGGTGCCGGCGGTCATCACCAGCAAGGTAGTGAGCGACGACAGCCATAGGTCGGGCGTGAAACCGAACGGAATGATGGTTTGCGAAGCGATGGAGTTGAATATATTGATCTGTCCGATTGCCGAAAGCATTGCCATCGGCACGGCAAGATAATACGTCCACTTCTCCATCCATTGGCGGCCCTCGCGCGGGTTATCTTCCATGCGTTTCTGCAACGCGGGGATGATCGGCACCAATAATTGCAGGATGATCTGCGCCGTGATATACGGATACACACCCATGGAAAGAAGCGAGAAATTTGAGATCGTGCCGCCGGAGAGCAGGTTTAGGAAATCGAGAAAGTTCCCAGACCGGCTCTGCTGAAGGAACGCTTCCAACGCGGCGCGATCCACGCCCGGGGCGGGAACATTTGCGGCGATGCGAAAGATCAACAGGATTCCAAGCGTGATCAGCAATTTCCGGCGGATATCTTCCGACGTCCACAAAAATCGCCAAGCAGATGGTTTGTTCTTTTCAGCCATGAAGTTCCTCAGATACCTACTCGGATGCGGCGATCAGTTCCACACTGCCGCCTGCTTTTTCGATTTTGGCTTTGGCGCCCGCGCTGACGCGATGCGCGCGAACTTTAAGACCTATGGTCATCTCGCCGCGACCTAAAATTACCACCGGGTTACGGGGGTCGCGCAATAAATGGGCTTCGGTCATCGTTTCAGGCGTAACCTCTGTATCGGCTTTGAACGCCGCGGAAAGCTGGTCCAGATTCACTTCGTTGTAGTCGACGCGATTGAGCGGGGTAAATCCCTGACCGCGCATGAACGGCAAGCGACGATAAAAGGGCAGGTTGCCGCCCTGGCGATACATCTTGCCGCCTTCACCGGAGCGCGAACCCTGACCCTTGGTGCCGCGACCGGCTGTCTTGCCCTGCCCCGCGGAGATGCCGCGACCGACGCGCTTGCGATTCTTTTTGGAACCCGGGTTGGGTGCTAATTCATGAAGTTTCATCGTCTATCCTGCTTCTTCCACGTGAACCAAGTGGACGATCTTGTTGATCATCCCGCGAATGGCTTCGGTGTCTTTATGTTCAATGGTTTGTTGCAAACGGCGCAAGCCTAATGCCCGCGCGGTGGCGCGTTGGTCTTTGGTATAGCCGATCGGGCTTTTCACCAACGTCACAAAAAGGGTTTTGCCCTGCGATTCTTTCTTAGGCATGTTGCTTCCTCCGCTCCCAGAACGGCAAGAGATCGTTCACGTTCTTGCCGCGTCGCGCGGCTTCCTCGGCCGGGGATCGTAACTGACCGAGCGCGTCAAATGTGGCTTGCACCACGTTCAACACGTTCGCGCTTCCTTGTGATTTCGTGAGAATGTCGCGCACACCAGCCACCTCAAGCACAGCGCGCACGCCGCCTGCCGCAATCACGCCGGTGCCAGGCGAAGCGGGCTTGAGCATCACTTTCGCGCCAGCCACGCGCCCGAGCACTTCGTGCGGGATGGTGGTGCCGGAAAGGTTGACAACTTTCATCTTCTTGCGGGCGCGCGTCGACGCTTTGCGCATCGCGTCCGGTACGGCATTCGCCTTACCCACGCCCATCGAGATGGTTCCCTTCTTGTCGCCCACCACAACAGTTACGCGGAACTGAAAGCGACGTCCGCCTTTCACCACTTTCGCTACGCGCGCAATTTCGATCACACGCTCTTCGAATTGGTCTTGGGCTTCAAAATCCTGTTGATTTTTGTTGTATTCTGCCATTTGTTCTCCACGAACCTAAAACTGCAAGCCGCCTTCGCGCGCGCCGTCAGCCAGCGCCTTCACGCGACCCACATAACGAAACCCGCCGCGGTCGAACACAACGGACTGGATGCCCTTGCCCTTTGCGCGTTCAGCGATCGCCTGCCCGATCATTTTTGCCTGCTCAGACTTCTTCATGCCTTTTACTTTCGCGCGCAGGTCCTTATCCACAGTGGATGCGGAGGCGAGCGTGCGGCCCGCGCTATCGTCGATCACCTGCGCGTAAATCGCAGACAGGCTCTTGAACACGTTCAAACGCGGACGTTGAGCTGTGCCCGCCATATGTTTGCGGACACGCGCATGCCGGCGGGTTCGCGCCAACAATCGTGATTTATTCGCCATGGCTTACTTGGCTCCTTTCGCGGCTTTGCCAGCCTTGCGGCGGACTCGTTCACCCGCATAGCGGATGCCTTTGCCATGATATGGCTCTGGCGGACGCACACCGCGAATTTCAGCGGCGGTTTGCCCAACCACTTCGCGGTCGAATCCCTGTACCTTGATCTGGCGGGTTTTCAAATCCACTTCGAAGGAAATGCCGGCAGGCGGTTCCACCTTGACTGGGTGCGAATAGCCCACAAACAGCGCCAGATTCTTTCCTTCCATTTCAGCGCGGTATCCCACGCCTTCCACTTCAAGCACCGTTTCAAAGCCGGCGCTGACACCGCGCACCATGTTTGCAATCACTGCGCGGGTGGTGCCGTGAAGGGCGCGTTCAGCGGGGTGATTCGAATTACGCTTCACCACAACCTGCCCATCCTCCATCGTAATCGCAATATGCGGAGAGAACGCGCGTTTGAGTTCGCCTTTCGGTCCTTTTACGTGCACATCTGAGCCTTGCACAGTCACCTGCACACCGCCCGGGATCGCCACGGGTAAACGTCCAATACGAGACACTGAAACCTCCTGCCTTACCACACTTTACACAGGATTTCGCCGCCCACGCCGAGCTGTCGGGCGCGCGCGCCGGTCATCACACCTTTGGGCGTCGAGAGGATGGCAACGCCGATCCCGGAAAGCACCCAGGGGATGTCCTGCTTCTTAGTGTAAATTCGTCGTCCGGGCGTGCTCACGCGTTCCAGTCCGGAAATGACCGGTTTTTTCTCGCGGCGTTCGCCCACATATTTGATCTTGAGTCGTAAGGTCTTGTGAGCGGCAGGTTCGCCGTCCACTACCTCGAACGTTTCGAGGTACCCTTCGTCCTTGAGGATCTTTGCAATCTCCAGTTTGAGCTTGGAGTTCGGCATTGCCACCAGCGCGTGCCCTGCCATCACGGCATTGCGAACGCGGGTGAGCATATCGGCAATTGGGTCGTTTATAGACATGCTATCACCTCGCCTACCATGAAGACTTCACAACGCCGGGGATTTTCCCCTGCAACGCGAGTTCGCGGAAGCAGATGCGGCACAAGCCAAAGCGGCGGATATATCCGCGCGGTCTGCCGCAACGCACACAGCGGTTGCGGACCTGGCTTTGATGCGCCCGTCGGGACTCTCGATATTGCATACATTTCTTCGCCATAAATTATGCTTCCTTCTTGCTAAACGGCATTCCAAGCAATTGCAACATGGCACGCGCCTGGTTATCATTATTCGCGGTGGTCACGATGGTGACTTCCATCCCGCGCAGTTTGTCGATTTTGTCGTATTCGATCTCCGGGAAGATCAGCTGGTCGCGCAAGCCCAGGGTGTAATTGCCGCGTCCATCGAAGGCGTTGGGCGACACGCCGCGGAAATCGCGCACGCGCGGCAGAGCCGTTGTCATCAAGCGATCGAGGAACGCCCACATCTTGTCGCCGCGCAAGGTAACCTTGGTGCCGATCAGGCGCCCTTCGCGCAGTTTGAAGTTCGCAATGCTTTTGCGCGCCTTGGTCATGATCGGTTTTTGCCCGGTGATGATTGTCAGGTCGTTGACGGCGGCTTCGAGGGCTTTGGGGTTGTCCATTGCCTCGCCCATGCCGATGTTTACCACGACCTTATCCACACGCGGCACTTGCATGATGTTCTTGAATTCGAACGACTTGCGCAGTGCGGGAACAACGTCGCTGTTGTATTTTTCTTGTAATCTATTCATTCTTCAAATACTCCGCGGCTAGGCGATGATCGCCTGGCATTCTTTGTTCTTGCAGATGCGGTGCACGCCATCCTCGTCGCGTTTGACGCCGACCCGTGTGGGTTCCTTGCACGTCGGGCAGACCAGCATCACGTTTGAGATGTGAATCGGTCCTTCGAAGTGAATCCGCCCGGGGTTGATGTTGCGGTTCGACTGTGTCTGCACTTGCCGCTGGTGTTTGGTGCGGATGTTGACACCCTGCACGATCACGCGGCGCGTATCGAGGATCACGTTGATGACTTCGCCGCGCTTGCCTTTATCTTCGAGGCGCCCGCTGATGACTTGCACGGTGTCGCCTTTGCGAATCTTGACTTTCATTCTTATTAATCCTCCAACCTACAGCACTTCCGGAGCGAGTGAAACGATCTTCATGAAGCCTTTTTCACGTAACTCGCGCGCAACAGGACCAAAAATGCGCGTGCCTTTGGGGTTTACGCCATCGGCGTCCAACAATACCGCGGCGTTATCGTCAAACTTGATGTAGGAACCGTCTTCGCGCCGCCATTCCTTCGAACAACGGACGATGACCGCCCGCACTTTCTCGCTCTTTTTCACGCCGCCTTGCGGTGAAGCGGACTTCACTGAAGCGACGACTACATCGCCGATACTGCCGTACCTGCGGGTGGAGCCGCCCAGCACGTGGATGACGAGCAGTTCGCGCGCGCCGGAGTTATCTGCCACCTTAAGACGGGATTCGTGCTGGATCATGGCTTATTCCTCCGCCTTTAAGTCTGCAACGCCGGTATCTGCGGTGCGCACTTCGCGCTTGACAATGGATTCAACCACCCAGCGTTTTGTCCGAGACAATGGCTTGGATTCGACCAATTCGACCTGGTCGCCCACCTGGCAACCGATCTCATCATGCGCTTTGAAGCGCTTGCTCGAATGGACGACCTTGCGATACAAGGGATGACGGAAAACCCGCTTCACCTCGACCACAACCGTCTTGGTCATCTTGTTGCTGGTAACCACACCAGTCACGCGACGACGATTGTTCATGCTTCACCTTCCTTGGGTTCCGCGGCTTTTTGCTCGCGTAAAATAGTCAACATGCGGGCAATGTGGCGGCGCAGGATTCGCACGCGGCTGGTGTCGGTTAATTGGCCAGTTACCTGCTGGAACCGCAATTTCATTAGCTCGTCGCGCGCATCCGTCAGTTTGCCTTCGATCTGGCCGGGCTGGTCGTTACGCAAATCTTTCGCTTTTACAGCCTTCATGCCTGCTCTCCTTCGTGCCGCGCAACGACCTTTGTCTTGATCGAGAATTTATATTGCGCATTCTTAAGCGCTTGCACCGCTGTGGCAGAATCCAGACCGCCCACTTCGAACATAATACGGCCAGGCTTGACAACCGCCACATAATATTCAACGTTCCCTTTACCGGAACCCATGCGGGTTTCGGGCGGCTTGTGTGTGAACGGCTTCGCTGGGAAGATGCGAATCCAGACTTTTCCACGACGTTTCATCTCGCGGACGATGGTGCGGCGCGCGGCTTCGATCTGTCGCGCTGTGACCCAACCGGGCTCAAGCGCCTGTAAGCCGAACTCGCCGAAACTGACTTCCGCGCCGCGCAGGGCTTTCCCTCGCATACGACCGCGCATTTGCTTGCGCCACTTTACACGTTTTGGCATCAACATAATCACTACCTCAAAAGACGGCTCTGAATTTGCTACTGGCTGACGTACACGCCTTCAGTCGCCTCAACCTTTTCTTCCACTTCGGGCTTCGCTTCGCCCTTGTAGATCCAGACTTTTACACCGATCTGACCGTATGTGGTGGTCGCCTCAGAGATGGCGAAATCCACATTCGAACGCAGGGTTTGCAATGGGACGCGTCCCTCGCGCAACCAGACATCGCGCGACATTTCCGCGCCGCCCAAGCGACCGCCGACCATGATCTTGATGCCCTCGGCGCCCTGCTTCATGGCTTGCTGAATGGCGCGCTTCATGGCGCGGCGATAAGCGATACGACGTTCGAGTTGGTCGGCAATATTGTGCGCAACCAGCATCGCGTCGGTATCGGGCGAGCCGATCTCTTTGATATCGAGGTCGACCTTTTTCCCAACCAGCGCTTCCAGCCCCGCGCGGATCTTTTTCACGCCTTCGCCTTTGCGCCCGATCAAAATACCGGGCTTGGCGGTGTGAATCGAAACCTTGATCTTGCCGGGATAGCGTTCTACTTCCACCCGGGAGATGCCTGCTTTGCGGTTCTTCACAGTGTCGGGCAGGTCTTTGCGCAATTTACGGACTTCTGTGCTTTTGGCGGCGCCGCCTTTTGAAGGAATTCCGAGCAAAAGATTGCGAATGGCAAAATCCTGGTGCAGGTGCTGACGATATTCGGCGCCTTCAGCGAACCAGCGCCCCTGCCAACCCTGATTGATTCCAAGCCGCATTCCAATCGGATGAACTTTACGACCCATAACTTCTCCTTATGACTCCGGTGACGCCCCGCGCTCGCGCAGGACCACAGTGATATGCGAATTGCGGCGAAGAATCGGCTTGAAACGTCCGCGGGCGCCGAAACGCCTCCACTTGCGCGTGGGAGCCTCGTTTGCAAAGATCTGCGCCACGAACAGGTCGTCGCGGCTGATGCCGAGGTTTTCTTCCGCATTGGCAACCGCGGAAGCCAGCAATTTTCGCACCGGCAATGCCGCGGCTTTGTTCACAAAGCGGAGCATTTCGAGCGCGTCGTTCGCATCTTTGCCTCGCACGAGGTCGACGACCAGCCTCACCTTTTGCGCAGACATCGGAAGAAACTTCAAGTGTGCTTGAATATCATGCATGACTCAAATTCCTTATGATGCCGCGGGCGTGGCGGCTTTCTCGCCAATGGTATGGCCGCGGAAGGTGCGCGTGGGGGCAAATTCGCCCAGGCGGTGACCAACCATATTCTCGGTGATGTAGATCGGCACATGCCGGCGTCCATCATGGACGGCGATCGTATGACCAACCATCTGCGGGAAGATCACACTGGCGCGGCTCCAGGTGCGAATCACTTTCTTCTCGCTCTTCTGATTCATCGCTTCGATTCTTTTCAACAACTTGGGCTCCACGAAGGGTCCCTTTTTCAATGATCGTGACATTCTTACCTCAACTCAATTAGCGGCTCGTCTTGGAGCGACGGCGCACGATATACTGATTCGTCTTCTTGTTACGGCGGGTCTTGTAACCCAGGGTGGGCTTGCCCCACGGACTCTTCGGTCCGGGTAAACCAATGGACTGGCGTCCTTCACCACCGCCATGGGGATGGTCGCGCGGGGTCATAGCCGAACCTCGCACTGCCGGGCGGATGCCTCTATGGCGTTTGCGACCCGCTTTTCCAAGTTTGACATTGCCGTGATCGAGATTGCCAACCTGACCGATCGTTGCATAACAAGTCTGGCGGATCAAGCGCACTTCACCAGATGGCATACGCACTTGCGCAAAATCGCCTTCTTTGGCAAGTAATTGCGCCGCGCCGCCTGCGGAACGAACCAACTGGCCGCCGCGTCCATCCTGGACTTCGATGTTATGGATAAGCGTGCCGACGGGGATATTTGAAATCGGAAGCGAATTGCCGGAACGGATTTCGGCTCCTGCGCCAGCCATGACTGTATCGCCGACCTTGAGATCGAGCGGGGCAATAATGTAACGTTTTTCGCCATCTATGTAATGCAACAGGGCAAGGCGCGCCGTGCGGTTGGGATCGTACTCGATCGCCGCCACCTTGGCGGGAATGCCGCGCTTATCGCGTTTAAAATCCACCAAGCGGATGAAACGGCGATGTCCACCGCCGCGATGGCGAACGGTCACGCGGCCGTAGGCGTTTCTTCCGCCGCTTTTACGAAGCGGAACTAATAACGAGCGTTCCGGCTTGGACTTGGTAATCTCGTCAAATGTGTAACCGGTCATCCCGCGGGTGCCCGGTGTTACGGGTTTATACTTTTTGACTGGCATTATTGCACACCTTCAAAGATTTGCAGGGTTTGACCCTCTGCCAACGTGACGATCGCTTTCTTGACGCTGGCTTTACGAACCAACATACGACGGCTTCGCATTCTGCGACCGCGCTTGGCGGAGGTGTTGATAATGTTGACACGTTCGACCTTCACATCGTACAAGGTCTCAACAGCGTCCTTCACGGACTTGCGCGTGGCAAAATCTGCAACGACAAATGAATATTGATTCAATTTGCCGGAGAGATAATTCGATTTCTCTGTGATGAGTGGACGGCGTAAAATATCGTACACAGTGGTCATCTCTGTCTCCTATCCTAGATTCGCGGTCAGGGCATCGATTGCCGTCACAGGCAACACGAGTTTGTCATAGGTGAACAGATCGCGGATATTCAGGTAACCAGCGAGCAACACTTTGGCATCGTCGAGATTGCCAATCGTTCGCATGGCAACTTCATAGGATTGGTCTTTTTGCGGTAGAACAACCAGGGCAGACTTATCGCCTACAAGATTGTTCAACGCGAGCGCCATTACTTTGGTCTTCGGTTCGGAAATGGTCAGTTCATCCACAACAACCACGCCTGCCTCCTTTGCCTTTACAGAAAGGGCGGAGCGCAACGCAGCTTGTCTCATTTTCTTGGGCATACGCTGTTCGTAACTGCGCGGATGCGGGGTATGGATGCGACCGCCTCCCACCCACTGGGCGGCGCGGCGCGAACCTTGGCGGGCGCGGCCCGTTCCCTTTTGTTTCCAAGGTTTTGCGCCGCCACCGACAACTTCGCCGCGGACCTTGGTATCGTGCGTGCCAAGGCGCGCATTTGCCAGCTGGCGCTGGTATGCCTGGTGCATCAAATCTACATTAATAGGGGCTTCAAAGATCGCAGAGGGAAGTTCCACTTCGCGAATCTTCTTACCTTCGAGGTTGAAAACATCTACTTTCATCTCATCAAATCCTTTGCGCCTACTGCTTGCGCGCCTCTTTGATCATCACCACGCCGCCTTTGCCTCCGGGCACAGCGCCGTGAATGCCAAGCAGGTTGCGTTCCGTATCCACCATGATCACTTTCATGGCAGAGACGGTAACGCGGTCACTCCCCATATGACCGGCGCCGCGCGCATTTTTGAACACGCGCCCGGGGGTGGTTCCCGATGAACGCGAACCGGGAGCGCGATGGCGGTCAGATTGACCGTGCGTCTTCTTGCCGCCGCCGAAGTGATGGCGTTTGACTGCGCCGGCAAATCCTTTGCCTTTGCTTGTGCCGATCACATCTACTTTTTCGCCGACTTTGAAAACATCCACTGTCAGTTTGTCGCCAACGCTGGCGGCTTCCTTCGAGCGAAACTCGCGCAGAAAGCGAAGCGGCGGCAGGTCATTCGACTTCAAATGCCCAAGCGCGCCTGCCGACAATTTTTTAGGGTGAAGTTCTTCAAACCCAACTTGAACAGCCGCATACCCATCCCGATCCTGTGTGCGGACCTGCGTAACGTAACATGGCCCAGCTTCGATGATCGTCACAGGATACGCGACGCCTTTCTCATCGAAGATCTGGGTCATGCCGATCTTCCGTCCAATAAGCCCTTTTAACATGCTCAATTTTCTCCTTCAAAAGATTTTGCGAGACTGTCAGCCCGGGCTTGGGCTGCATCATCTCCGGACAGCGCAGTAAACGGGTTGTTGGGACATACAGGTTTTTGTTGTCCCGCGCAACGCCGTTCTTGCGCTGGCGAAATGAGAGAGTAGAGTTTCCATTCGAGCCGGTCTCTACTCTCTGTATAACGACCAACTAAATTTTTATTTCGATATCCACGCCCGCAGGCAATGACAAGCGCATCAACATATCGATTGTCTTCGAGTCCGGGTCAAGCACATCGATCAAGCGGTTGTGCGTGCGGATCTCATAATGCTCGTGCGAGTCTTTATCTATGAATGTCGAGCGCCGTATTGTAAACCGTTCAGTCTTGGTTGGCAAGGGCACGGGACCAACAACATGCGCGCCACTGCGTTCGGCAGTTTCGACAATGCGCTTGGCGGTCGAGTCAAGGACGCGATGATCGTACGCCTTCAAACGGATGCGGATCTTCTGTTTCGTCATGACATCGCCTATTCAATGATCTTAGTAACGACGCCGGCGCCGACGGTGAGGCCGCCTTCGCGGATGGCGAACTTGGAGCCTTGCTCCAACGCCACAGGCACGATCAGTTCCACGGTCAGGTTCACGTTGTCGCCCGGCATCACCATCTCGACGCCTTGCGGCAGTTCAATGTTGCCCGTCACATCCATCGTGCGGATGTAGAACT
>NZ_DBNHEF010000076.1:0-27650 GCF_057138825.1 Candidatus Defluviilinea gracilis | reverse complement strand
TAAGTGATGTTACGCAGTAGGGCTCGTAATGCGAGATTTATCTCGCCTTTCAGGTTATTCTTGTGCAAAAGCGACATGAATGTCGCGTTACGGAGACCAGACTGGCTTCAACTGCGTAACATCAGTTATTAATCCCCGCACGCAAACTCTTGATCGGTATCGGCGGGCGAGGGTGTGGACTCGATGACGAGATTCGGGTCGGGCCATGCGCCTTGTTGAAATTCGCTGATGTATTCACGCAAGACATTGAAATCAACATCGAGTATTTGAGTTGTCGCTTTGAGCTGAGGATCGTAGATCTTTTTGTTCTTGAACAATTCGACGGGGAAACTGGCAAAGACGATATCCGAACCGTTCATTTGATTCGCAAGGCAGGCAAGTTGGTTGATCTGCTCGGGGCTGAGATCGGTCTGCACGTTGCGTTGAAAGGTTTGAACCAGATCGGGGATGGCAGGGACAATGGCGGGGCTTAATAATTTTTCGCGCAAGGCGCACATCACAATGTTTTGACTCTCGGCGCGGCTGAACGTACTATACTGACGAGTGCGCGCCACCCACAACGCGGTCTCGCCGTCGAAGTGATGCTGTCCCACCTCTACGTGAAAACCCTGAGGGTTGGCTGGCGAACGGACATCAATTTCGTAGGGCAGATATACATCAATGCCGCCGACAGCATCCACAATATTTTCGAAAGTATTCATGTTGACGGCGAGATAATGATCGGGTTGCGCGCCGAAGTTCAGGTTCAACGTTTCTGCCAGCAAGCCAGGTCCCTCGCCTGCGCCGTCGTAATAGCCAAATCCCTTGTTGCCATATAAATACGCCTGATTTAATTTTCCATGCGTGATGCCGTAATGATCGGAGATTCCGGGAATCTCCACCCACAGATCGCGCGGCACTTCGAGGATGGTCACGCGCGCGTTGACAAAATCCACGCGGACGAGGCGGATGATGTCTGCCAAGCCGTAGAGGTAATGATCGCCGCGCGCGTCTGACCCAACGGCAAGGATATTCATCACCGGTTGCGACGCTCCGCACAACGGACTCGGTTCGGGACTCAGGGCGGGCTGACTCGTCGTGGCGACCACGCTCACGGGGAAGAGGCGCGTGGGCGTCGATGAAGGCAGAGTTGGTGGAGGCAGGCTGAGGCTGGGTCCGAGCGGCTTTCGGTACAATACAGTCAGAAAAACCCCCGCGAAACAACACCACAAAATTGGAATGCCCAGCAAGATCATCCGTTTTCGAGTCATGAACATTTCTCTCCCATGCAAGAATACCCTGTAAACGGAAATGGAGAGCAAGTCGTTCCCCAAAATCAAACCTCCGAGTTCTCAAAGACTCGGAGGTTTGCTGGTGGGCGCTGAGGGACTCGAACCCCCGACCCCTTCTGTGTAAAAGAAGTGCTCTAACCAACTGAGCTAAGCGCCCGGGAATTTCATTATAAGTTGAAGGTTGCAGGTTGGCAAGTTGGCGATTACACTTGCGCCTGAAATTTAGTTTTACCATCACGGAGCGTCATGCGAATTGTTCGTTACGAAACACAGGACGGCAAAAAAGCAAAATACGGATGGCTGCTGGGCGACAAAGTGGGCGAGATCGGCGGGAATATCTACGGGCGTTATCGCCGGCAAGACGCCGCCACGCCTCTTTCGGATGTGCGGCTGATTCAGCCCTGCGAACCGGGCAAGATCCTATGCGTGGGACGCAACTATGTGGAACATGCGAAAGAATTAGGCAACGAGGTTCCGCAAGTCCCGCTTATCTTTATGAAGCCGCCTTCGTCGATCATTGCAAGCGGCGAGACGATCGTCCTGCCGCCGCAATCGAATAAAGTGGAGCACGAGGCCGAGTTGGTGGCGGTCATCGGCAAGCGCGGGCGTCACATCACGGCGGAGAACGCGAAGAAATATATTCTAGGCTATACCATCGGAAACGATGTCACCGCGCGCGACCTGCAACAATCGGACAATCAATGGACGCGCGCCAAAGGGTTCGACACATTTTGCCCGTTTGGTCCGTGGATCGACACCGATTTCGACCCTTCGGATTCTGTGATTACCTGCCGTGTCAACGGGCAGATGCGGCAAATGGCGTCGACGCGCGATATGGTCTTCAACGTGGGGACGCTGGTCGCGTACATTTCGTCGGTCATGACGCTTGAACCGGGCGACCTCATTTTTACCGGCACGCCCTCCGGCGTGGGCGAATTGAAGAACGGCGATGAAGTTACGGTGGAGATCGAGGGGTTGGGGATGATCAAAAATAAAGCGCAAGCCGAAGGCAGGTAAGATGCGATTCAACAAGAACCTCCGAACCGATATGGATTTTATTTTGCGATTTGCAGACACGCTGGGTAGCGGCGCCGCCCTGGCTTCATCCAGCCGCGCGCCGCACTCGGGTTTTTTCATCTTTGCCCATCAATTCATCGACGGGTTCATCCACTCGCAATTTTTCAAAAAGGAGGAACTCTTGATCGCCGCGTTGGCAGACAGCGGGTTTCCTCCCGACGATGGGCCCATCGGCGCCCTGCGCGCGGAACAGCAGAAATGCCGCGAATCTGCCGATCACTTGTTGAAAGCCTCGAAGGAATGGCAGGCAGGCGAATACCGGGCAAGCGCCGACGTGGGCTGGGCGTCCAGCGAGTACACTTCCACGCTTCGGCGTCACCTCGACCGGCTCAAGACCCTCGTCTTCCCGTTGCTTGAACAGAACCTGTCTGACGATGACGAATATAAAATTCTGGAGGGGTTGAACAACATCGCCTTCGAAATTGGGATGGACAGCGACCCCGATCAATACGCCAAGTTGCTCGAAGCGTTGGACGAAGAATTAAGCGAATGGAAATGAAAGAATAGACTTTATCGGTAATAAGCCCAAGTTCTTTTGCAGGACGCGGATAAACGCCGATGAACGCTGATAAAGAAGAAAGAATCCGCGTTTTCCGCGTCAATCCGCGTCCGAAAAATTATTTCCGATAACGTCTAATAAACAGGGCGCGGGCTGTGACCTTAGGGCGCGCACTCATTCTTCACCGCGTACTCGGGAGTGAAATCGGCGAACCGCCCGGCGTGATAGGCGATATCCTCCAACAAGGGATAATCCGTTCCAAAATAATTATTGAACACCACGCGGAACGAATTGACCGGCGTGATGGCGGGGTATAAATCCTGTTTCGCCGCATCGTTGACATAATACGCGTTCAAGATGGACATGCGCAATGACGGTTGGTCCTTGCTCGGCACACCGGAGGGACCATGGTCGCCCATGAGGATGATGACCGGGGGAATCTTCGATTTGGCGATGATCTCCTCCACAACGCCGGTGATCTGCGAGTCAATAAATTCCATGTTCGATAAATATCCATCCACCTCATTATCGCTCCAATCGAATTTTCCATCCGGCGTAAAGATGAACGGCGGATGCGGCACAAGAAAATGCGCAAAGACCAGTTTAGGTCCCTGAATCTCTTCGGGCAAACGCTTCAACTCATTCAAAATGAAATACGTCTGCTGATAATGCTCGTAGAATTCGGTCTCTTTTTGTTGCGCAAGATCGAAGCCGGGGATCAACGCGGGGATATCGAACGCGAGACGCGCCAGCGAAGTCTCTAACAACTCAAACTCAAATTCGCTCAAGCCGCCGGTCAGGTCCACTTTGCCGGCGAGCAGTTGATTGCGCGAAAGCCTCACATCTTCGCCGAAGGAAAAATGTCCCTGCGAGCGATTCTCGAAGGTGACGATCCGATAGCCCTGCGCGCGAAGCGTCTCGACGACGAGACTCGAATAGAGCGGGTAGAGCGTGTCCTCCCGATGGTAGTCGGCATAAAAAGTGGAGGTCACCGAAAGTTTGGTGGCGGGATAATTGCTCTGCGCGCATTGCGCCACGTAGAAACCGAGCCCCTCCAATTTTGTGGTGAACGCGGATTCGTCGTAGCCGAAATATTTTTCCAACGCGAAGGCGCTGGTGTGGGCGTCGAGTAGGATGACGTACACATCGGGTCTTTCGCCGACGTTCGACTGGTTCGCCTTACGGTACGCCTCCATCGCCGCCTGCGCCTCCCGCCCCGATCGATACACCGCGAAGTCGTGTTGAACGGACCGCGCCACCGAAAAGATCGCGAGGAACGCGCCCGCCATGGTGAGAAAGTTGACGAGCGTGTCGGCTCTTTTCATCCGCCAGAAGATGAACCAGACCGCAAGCGCAAACAGCACGCCAAAGATGAGCAAGAGATAACGGTGACGAATCGTCTCGCCGAACGCGGATTGAATCGCCAAGTAGACATGCCCGTACGAAAAGAAGACGATCACGACCAGCGTGGTGACGATGCCCGACTTTTGCCATTCGCGCGTGAGTAATCTCAGGATGATCCAGATCAACGCCGTGCAAACCAGCGAGAGCAGAACGGGCCGCGCGAGCGACGCAGAGTCCACATACGCGATGTTGAAATTCCGCAATTCAAAGATGGGGTAGAGCGCAAAGAGGAAGGGATGCAGGTAGGGAAGTATTTTTTTCATGGAACAGCGACGTATTATAGCCGAGAGAATCTCGCGCCTACTTCTTCAAATATCCCCGCAGGAAATCATCTCCGCTATGGGCGCGGACGAGCGCGGCGGTGACGGCGGGCAGGTTCGCCGATTCTGAATAGACCAAATAGCGCGGCTCCCACATGGGATGGAATTTTTCCTTGAAGGCGTGGAGTCCCTTGAAGTTGTAGAAGCGGCTCAAATTGTCGGTTAAGAGGCGCAGGACTTTTTCCACAGCCGGGTCATCCGACTTTTCTCCGATCCCCGAAAGCCCGCTCAGCCCGAGGTTGAAAGTCGCATATCCCGATTTCTTCGCCCAATCGAACAACGAAGCGAACAGCAGGTCCATCGTCCCGTTTTCGATCTGATGGACGCGGCGCATGAGGTCGAGCGAAACTTCGTTGCGTTGATACTCCGGCACAATATTCGCAAACGCGCTGACGTATCCTTCGGCGGTACGCGCCACGGCGACTCTTCCATTCCGCACATAATCGTCGTCGAACCAGCCCAGCGAAAAACGCATTTCACTGCCATGCATCATGGTCAGCCATTCATCGCTCACCGCTTTCAACTGACTGATCAATTCGCGGCTGAGCGGCGGCTCGAGAATATCCACGTGATGACCGAGCTTGCCGAGACGATTCATCACATTGCGAAATTCCTTGCCCGCCTTGCCCTCCAGCGTGAACGCGGAAAGATCAACGATGGCTTCCTCGCCGATGCTGAAAAATTTGAATCCTGTTTCTTTATACACGGGCAGGCACTCTGGATGCGTTTGATAAAAACACGGGTCCCAATCGTTGACCGCGCAAAACTTTTTGAATTCCAAAATGGACGCCTGCGCTTCTTCCCCCGTTCCAATTGGGTCGCCCAGCGCGAGCGCCACTCGCCCTTTGACCACGTACGCGATCAGCGTTCCGCCCGCGCTGAAGAAATAGGATTTATCGTCGAAGAGGGTCATACGCGCCAGCGGGGTGCGCCCATGCGCCTCGACAATTTCTCGCGCGCGGTTGCGTTCCTCCGCTGTGGCAGGCTGACGGATCAACACCGGACGGACGAGCATGAAAAAACCGTAACTTAACGTTGCGCCCGCAATGATGTAGATCGAGTCCGCAAAATAACGCCCAAAGCGCGTGACCGGTTGCAAGCCGGGGGTTGCGAATTCGGTGAACATCGCCAGCGTTTGCGTCAACGCGGGGATAAGCTCAAACCTCGCCTTGAAATGTCTATCGAGTAAATAGAATCCGACGGTTCCATACGCAAGCGTGAACAACGCCGCCGAAAACAACACGCGGATGCCCTGTCGAACAGAAGGAACATCGGACCGCGCATGAAAATGCGAGCGCAGAGAAAAGATGAAGAGCGCCAACAGAACCGCGATGCTCGCCTCTTCGTAATCCAAGCCTTTGAGCAAGTGACTGAGCGCCGAAGCGACCAGCACAGCGATCGCCAGCAACCAAGCCGCTTGTTTCCTTCGCCACAGGTTGCTCGAAAGCAACAGGAGGGCGAACCCAGCCAACACCGTCGCGAGGCGGCTTCCGCGCGTCACCTCCAACGGAGAGAATTGCTCCAGCAACCTCAACCGCTCTCTCACGGCGGGCATCGTGGCGGAAATCACGTTGACAACGCCCATTGCGGCGGTAAGAATCGCCACCGCGCGGACCGAGATCGCGTCCCAGCGCGATCGGAACGAATCCATGCGGTTGGCGAAAGAGGAATGATTTTGCGGTTCGGGTTCTGAAAACATCTTGCTTCCGAGTATAGCATCTGGCTGTGATGAAGAATGAGCATTTGCCACCAAATTATATACAATGTAAAATGCTGGCACGCGGCGAAGTTCCTCCCGGCAACGTCCGCTTCCCGTGTTTGTAGTGTGTGAAAAAATGAATCTTGAAACTTTGATCTCCCAATTTGGCTACCCCGCTCTGATTATCGGATTGCTCCTCGAAGGCGAGACCGTCCTTGTGTTGGGCGCATTCATGGCTCACCGCGGTTATTTGAATCTGCCGCTGGTGATCGCTCTGGGCTGTGTCGTTTCTTTTTCAACCGACCAGTTCTTTTTCTGGCTAGGGCGCGCGCAAGGCGTCCGCTTCCTTGAAAGCAGACCGACATGGAAACTTCACGTGGACAAAGCGCGCTCATTGCTTGGGCGAAACCCCGACATGCTTTCTTTGGGCGTCCGGTTCATGTATGGATTACGAACCGTTCTTCCCTTTGCGATGGGCATGTCGAAGTTCGACCCGAAACGGTTTGCGCTCTTCGATTTTTTGAGTTCCGCGCTCTGGTCGCTGACCTTTGGACTGGCGGGCAAACTCATCGGTCATCTGATCGAAGCGATCTTCCAAGACTTCAAGAGACACGAAGCCATCACCATTGTCGGCGCCATGATCATCGCTGGCGTGGTCTGGTTGTATCACTCCTGGCTGGGCAGAAAACAAGGAACGCTGTAAATATCTTGACGGAGAACCTCTATGTTCAATCTCAAAACCACCCCATTTCACGAAAGAACATCCGCGCTGTGCCAGCCGCAGAACTGGCGCAAGTGGGCGGTCGTGAGATGATATAATGACGGAAAATATCCGTCATTTGACGGCAATTCTCCGTCTTGAGGAATTAACATGATCGAATCGCTTCTTGGGTCAAAAAATGCAGAACGAGCGCTGGTCTATATTCTGAGCCGCGAGGAAGGGTATGCCCGCGAGATCGCCAGTTTTTACGGAACGGACTTGAAATCCGTTCAACTGCAATTAGATAAGTTCGAGAAAAGCGGCGTGCTGGTAAGCCGATCCGTTGGGCGAACGCGTCCGTATATGTTCAATCCACGTTACCCGTTTTTGACCGAGTTGAAAGCATTGCTTGAAAAAGCATTGTCGTTTTATCCCGCAAAAGAACAGGAAGAATTGACCATGAACAGGCGCAGACCGAGGGCAAGAGGAAAAAGTCTGTGAAAAGTATCGGAAAGATGAGCCAGAGCGAGTTGGCGGCATTTATTCAAGACACGTTGCAAGCGGAAGGAATCACTGTTGTTCTTTCAGGCGGTAGCGCCGTCTCATTTTACAGTGGCAACAAATATGTTTCAAAAGACTTGGACCTGATCAATACAGGCTTTGCCAAACGAAGCCAAATCAAAGCGGTTATGGCAAGTATCGGGTTTGAAGAAAAAGGGCGTTATTTTATCAACCCCGCTACAAAGTACTTTGTGGAGTTTCCCGATGGGCCGCTTTCGGTTGGCGAGGAGCCTGTGAAAGAGGTCAATGAATTTGAATTGGCAACAGGAATCTTGCGGGCGCTCTCGCCGACAGACTGCGTAAAAGACAGGTTATGCGCTTTTTATTTTTGGAATGATCAGCAAGGATTGGCACAGGCAGTTTTAGTGGCAAAAGACCAGAATGTGGATTTACAAGAGATCAAACGTTGGTCAAAAGCAGAAGGCAAAGAAAGGGAATATGAAATTTTCAAACGTAAACTTAACTAAGGAAGACTTGACGGTGTTGGTCTTCTTCGCGCCGGCGGAGTATGCAAACTGACCATAGACAATGGACGATGATGTGTCACATGGTCAATGGTCTATCGTCCATCGTCAAAAGGAATCTACATGTTCAATCTCAAAACCACACCATTTCACGAAAGAACGTCCGCGCTGTGCCAGCCGCAGAACTGGCGCAAGTGGGCGGGATATTTCGCCGCAGGCTCGTATGAGCATGTGCTCGACCGCGAGTATTGGGCGATCCGCAACTCGGCGGCGTTGATTGATGTCTCGCCGTTAATTAAATACATCATCAAAGGAAAAGATGCGGCGGCGTTGTTGCATCGCGTCACCACAAGAGACATCCACAAAATGAAGGTGGGACAAGTCGCTTACACGGGCTGGTGCGACGAAGAAGGCAAGATGATTGACGATGGAACCGTTTCTCGATTAGATGAAACATCTTTCCGTTTAACTGCGGCAGAGCCAAACGTACGTTGGTTATCCATGAATGCCGTCGGCATGGACGTATCCATCACCGAAGTGACGGATGAAATTGCCGCGTTGAGTTTCCAAGGTCCAAACACGCGCAAGGTGTTGAATCTTGTTGCTGAGAAATCTGTGGATGAGTTGAAATATTTCCGTTTGATGAAAAATAAAATCAAAGGAATCGAAGTCACCATTTCGAGAACTGGCTACACAGGCGATCTCGGTTATGAAATCTGGATGCCTGCAAAAGACGCCATCAAAATTTGGGATACGCTCATGTCGGCAGGCGCGGACTACGGCATCACGCCCGTCGGCATTTTAGCAATGGACATGGCGCGAGTCGAAGCAGGCTTGTTCATGCTTGATGTGGATTACACATCCACAACTCACGCGTGGATCGAGCCGCAAAAATCATCGCCGTTTGAATTAGGTCTCGATTGGACAGTCGCGCTCGATAAGACTGGCTACTTTGTCGGTCGCCGCGCGTTGGAAAAGGAAAAACGCGAAGGCTCGTTGTGGAAAATGGTCGGCTTGGAAGTGGATTGGGTTGGGATGGAAAACATCTTCAAGCGAGTCGGCTTGCCGCCCCAAATCCCTGGCATGGCTGTGCGCGGAAGTTTGCCGATTTTGGTTGGCAACGTGCAAGTTGGATATGCATCCACGTCAACATGGTCGCCGCTGTTGAAGAAATACATCGCTTTGGCGCATTTGCAAAAGCCGTATTTTGAAGTCGGTACTGATGTGCGGATGGAAATTACGGTGGAGCATCACCGTCAGCACGCGCCTGCGAAGGTGGTGAAACTTCCGTTTTATGAGCCTGAGTGGAAGAGGAAATAAATCGCGGAATCCACCTCGGCACACGCTGACAATACTCCTCATACGCCGCGCCGAATTGATTCCGCAAGACAGGTTCTTCAACGATGAAGATAAGAATGTTGAATCCGAGAAAAAAGAACAGGGCATAGACAAGCGCCAACGCTGACCCAAACCAAAGTATGTATCCCGCCTGAAATAACATTGCCCCAACGTAAATCGGATTCCGCACGTAGCGGTACAGCCCCGCAATGACCAGTTCCTTCGGCGGGTCAACGAACGCGGGTGTGCCGCGCCCGCGGCGGATGATGTCCACGCAACATCGGATGATGATCAGCCCGCCGAGAATCCAAAACGGGAAAGCAAGGTAACGGACTATACCAAAGTCAACGAACGGCGTATCACGCGAAGCGAGTTGATACGGAATGTACAACGTGAACAGTCCGTGCATGAAGCCCATGTAGATGATGGTTTTGAGGGTGTTCATTTCAACCGCGGAATCCACCTCGGCACGCGTTGACAATACTCCTCATACGCCGCGCTGAATTGATTCCGCAAGGCGGGCTCTTCATAAAGAACAACAAATAAATGCTGAATAAAAAAATATACGAACAAATAAATTAGCAAACTCCAATATCCAAACCACAGAAAGTGTCCCGCATTAATGAGAAATACCCCCACATACATCGGGTTGCGGACGTGGTTGTACAAGCCCGAAACGACCAGTTCTTTCGGCGGCTCGATGGGCGCGGGAGTGCCTTTCCCTTTTTGTACAAAGTCCCAGAAGCACTAGACCAGCATCCCGATTCCGACGAGCCAAAGCGGAAAAGCAAGATAGGCGAGAAATCCCGTCTGGACTTGCGAGCCTGTTCGCAACAACACCAGCGGAACGAATCCCGCCACTGTGCCGGGCGCGAGGATGAAGAAGAGGATGGATTTGAGGGCGGTCATATTTTTTTCAACAGACCTCACAGGTTTTTAAAACCTGTGAGGTCTAATTTTATTCTTCGGTTTTCGTCAATTGATACACCAACACCGCGAGCGACCCCGCGAACCACACCCCTCCGACCAAGCCGATCACCCAGCGCGGAATGCCCCAGCCTGAAATGTCAACGGGAAATAGACCGAAGTAAATGAGGAGGACGATTGCGCTTAGGATCAAATCAAATCCGCTGGCGATGATGATGACGGTGCGTTTGTATTGTGGATTATCCATAACTTTACCTTTTCCACTTTCTACGTACCACTTTCTACTTTCTACCCTTCAACCACTTCAACAACTTCTCCGTAGACCAGCAGTTGATCACGTCCTCTTTCAACACGCCTGCGCGTCTCGCAATTGCGACTCCGTAGTGGAGCATGTCCAAGTCCTCTTCGGAGTGGGCGTCGGTGTTGATGCTGAGGAGCACGCCCAACTCACGGGCGCGGCGGGCGTGCGGATCGTCGAGGTCGAGGCGGTAGGGACTGGCGCTGATTTCCATCGCTACGCCCGATTTCGCCGCGGCTTGCAGGATCACTTCCATATCCAAATCCGCGCCTTCGCGGTCGGGGATCTCGCGTCCCGTCGGGTGACCGATGATGTCTACGTGCGGGTTGTTCACGGCTTTGAGCAATCGCTCGGTGATCTTTTCTCGAGGCTGGCGCAGACTCGAATGGAGCGAGGCAACCACAAGGTCGAGAGAAGCGAGGAAGTCGTCGGGATAATCCAGCGAGCCATCCGCTTTGATCTCCACTTCGCTCGAATGCAGGATCGTAATCTTGTCGCCGAGTTGCTTTTGAATCTTTTTAATTTCAGCGGCTTGCTGTTTGTGTCGTTCAATTGAGAGTCCATTCGCAACGCCGAGGCTCACTGAATGATCGGAGAACACGATCACTTTCAGCCCGCGCTTGATGGCGGCTTTCGCCATATCGAGCATGGATAACTTTCCGTCGCTGTACGTGGAGTGCATGTGCAAGTTGGTTTTGATGTCTTTCACTTCGATCAACTTCGGAAGTTTGTTTGCTTTCGCCAGCGCGACCTCATCGCGTCCCTCGCGCAGTTCGGGCGGAATCCATTGCAAGCCCAACGTTTTATACACTTCCTCTTCAGTTGAACAGAAAATTTCTTTTCCACCTTTAACTTTTTTGAATGAATGATCCGAAAGTGACAATCCTTTATCGAGCGCGAGTTGGCGCAACAACACGTTGTGATCTTTCGAGCCTGTTGCGTATTGAAGCGCGGTTCCAAATTCGTTGGGCGGATGCACCCACACCTGCGCGCGGACTCCGTCGGTGAACTCGATGCTCGATTTGAATTCACCTTTGCCCAACACCCGCGTCACGCGCGGAAGTTTGACGAACGCATCCATCACCGCCGCGGAATCTTTCGCCGCGACGAGGATATCGAGATCGCCAACTGTCGAACGCATCCTTCGCAGACTTCCAGCGGGTTCGGCGGCGACGACTCCCTTCACCTTTTTGAGCGCGGCGATGATCTCGTTCGCCAGCGGAAGCGCGCGCCCGATGGAGATTCGTCCCGTGCGCCGCGCCAACGATGCGAGTCCTTCGAGGATGGCAGTCTCTGATTTTGCGCCCATGTTGGGGAGGTCGCGCAGTTTGCCGTCTTTCGCGGCGGCTTCCAGTTGCGCGAGAGATGTGATTCCCAACGTCTTCCAAATCATCGCGATCTTTTTTGGTCCCAGCGACGGGACAGCCAGCCACGCGGCGAGTTCTTCGGGAACTTCCTTTTTTGTTTTTTCGAGAAACTCGAGTTTGCCCGTGTTTAACAACTCGTCAATTTTTTCGGCGATGGCTTTGCCCACGCCGGGGATCTCGAGCAGTTTGCCCTCTTTCCAAAATTCGCTCGCCTCGCGCGGCAGGCTGATCAAACTTTCAGCCGCTTTGCGATACGCGAGCGTTTTGTAAATGATCTCGCCCTTGATCTCGAGCAGGTTGGCGATGAGCGTGAACGTGTCGGCAAGTTGTTTGTTGTTCATGGGACCTCTCGTTTGAGATTATACGACCGAACATTATTTCACCGTCAGCCAGACGCCCGCAAGCACGACCGCCAACCCCAACACCCGCGCCGCATCCAGCGGACGGGGCGCCAAGCCGAGCCAGCCGAAGTGATCGAGAACCGCGCCCATCACCAATTGACCCGCCAGCAAAATAATGAGGGCAGGCGCAACGCCGATCCGCGGAATCATAAAACTGATCGCGGCGATCACTCCCAACCCGAAGAACCCCGCGCCCAGTGTGTACCACGGCACATTTCGCCATTGACTCATTTTGCTTCCAAGAATCAACATGGGGATCAATGCGATGACCGCTCCGCCGAGATGCACGATGAACACGCTTTCAAAGATTCCCAGCCGTTGCGTGATCATGCTTGCCATTGGGCTTTGCAGTCCGATGGCAAGTCCGCCCGCGAGGCCGATGAGGATGATAAAGAGGATCGAGTCCATGAGTTTTCCTTTGGGTTGAATTTTGTTGATGATACTTGATTTCAAGACGTGGAGGCATAAACAGATTCGGTTCTACCGTTTTTAACGGGAATTCTTTGTTCAAACACAAAGGACACGACGGTCACAAAGGAAGAACGCAAGGAATTCAAACTCTTTTTTCCCCTTGGCGCCCTTTGTGGTGAGGCTCTTTCCCGTTAACTACGGGAGACTCGCGGATTCGAGAGCAAAAAATCTCTTTCGCGCGCAGCCCACGCAAGTTGCGCGGATTCTTCCGTAACAAACGAAAAAATCCGTTTCATCCGTGAACTCCGCGTGCTGAAATGCGCCGGGCGCCTGATCGCCTTACACAATCCTTTTTGGACGCAGAAAACGCTGATTTCGCTGATCTGAAAGAAAGAAAAATCCGCGTTTTCAACGTGAATCTGCGTCCCGATTTTGAAAGGGTAAGGTAATCAAACCGGGCGTTTTCTTGAGAAACCATTGCGAGCGAAGGCGCGCCTCTTGCACAACCCCATCATCACAGTTACCATTACCCCGTTATGCCCACCAGCCCGCGCCCGTTACGCGCCATTTCCACCACGCTTGGCGTTGCCATCCTGCTTGCCGCCCTGTTCACCGCCCTCCCCTCGCAAGGACTCGCCAATGGAAACTTCTACGAACGCCTGAGCCTGCTCCTCACCCCGCGCGCGCCGGATGAGGTCTCGACGACACAGCCGCAATTGAGGATCGGAATCGTCGCCGGCCACCTGGGCAACGACTCCGGCGCCGTGTGCGTAGACGGCAACGGCAGTGTCACCCTCACCGAAGGGGAAGTCAACCTCGATATTGCCGCCATCGTCCAACAGCAACTGCAAGGGGCGGGCTATGTGGTCGATCTTCTGAACGAATACGACACGCGCCTGAACGGCTATCGCGCCCTCGCTATCGTATCCATCCATAACGATTCGTGCGAATACATCAACGACCAGGCGAGCGGATTCAAAGTTGCCGCCGCGCTCAACACCAACGATATCAACCGCGCCAACCGCCTCACCGCCTGCCTGGTGGACCGCTACCAAAAAATTACCGGGCTCGACTTCCACGCTGGGAGCATCACCGCCGACATGCGCGAATACCACTCTTTCCGCGAGATCGACCCCAGCACCGTCGCGGCAATCATCGAGACCGGCTTCCTCAACCTGGACCGCGAAATCCTCACCAAAGAAACCAACCGCGTCGCTACTGGCGTGGTGGATGGGATTTTGTGCTTCACGAATAACGAGAATATCGAACCGACTCCGATCCCCAACTTGAACCCATGACAAAAAACAGACGGCTCTTTCTCCCAGTACTGCTGATTCTGCCCCTCGTCGGCATTTCTCTCGCGTACTTCTTCTTCACCCCCTCGCCAGCGGATGCGTTCCTCAACGCTCCCACCCCCGCCGTCACGCAGGAAGATCTGTGGGCGCGGGTGGAGATCGCCAAACCCACGTATACGCCGTTCATCCTCCCCACCGAAACGCCGACTCAAATTCTCCCAGCCACTGAAACACCCGCCGTGCTCGCCATGGAAATCGTTAACGAAATCACCGTGGCGCTCGAACAGGCGCAACAGATCGAAGCCGATCCGCCGCCCGCGCCGGTGTACGTGGGATCGAAATACATCCTGGTGGATATTTCCGACCAGCACATGTACGTCTACGAAAACGACGCGCTGATCTACAGCTTTGTCGCCTCCACCGGCATCAACAACGCCACGCGCGTCGGCGTCTTTGCCGTGCAAAGCAAATTCGATAATGCCTACGGCGCCACGTGGGATATCTGGATGCCCAACTGGCTCGGCATTTACTGGGCGGGCGGGCTGGAAAATGGAATCCATGCCTTGCCGATCCTGCCCAACGGCGCAACGTTGTGGGAAGGCTTTCTCGGCAGACCCGTTTCCTATGGCTGTGTGGTGTTGGGCACGTATGAATCGAAGTTGCTCTACGATTGGGCTGAAATAGGCGACACGGTTGAAATTCAGTGGTAACAAACCGCATGAAATTCAGATGGTTTTTGCCCATATAAAAGGGTAAAATCGTCCTACACGAACCCATCCTTCCCTCTAAGGGTTCGTAAAAATATAAATTCCCTGTTGGGGATGCAGTTGCACTGCATCCCGCTCGCAGTGCAACTGCGCGCGAACAAAAACACGGGAAGTTATTAATTTACAGACCCTAAACCATCAACTTGGAACGAACACTCCCGCCTATGAACGATAACCTTTCCCAATCCCGCGAATTGATCCTTCAAGCCCGCGAGGCGTTGCGCCGCAACGACCGGACCACCGCCCGCGCCCTTGGCGAGGAAGCCGCACTGCTCTCGCCAGATTTTGAGGACGCCTGGTTGATCCTCGTCGCCTCCGACGATAACCCCGAAGATGCGCTGGCGTACGCGCGCAAAGCGGAGGAACTCAACCCGAACAGTCCGCGGGCGCGGCGGGCGGTGGAATGGGCTGAGGGGAAGTTGAATCAGGCAAAAGTGGGGGCGAAGCGTTCTGAGCCGGTCATCAGCCAGCCGCAAAAAGGGATTCCGCTCGTTCGTGAATCCGAACCTGTTCAAGTCAAAGAAGAATCGAAACCGCGCGGTCGTTTGCTTTTGTTCGGCGGAGCGCTGGGTTTGCTGGTGTGCATCCTGCTCGGCGTTGCCGCGTGGATGTTGTTCCGGTCGCCGTCGATCGCTTCGATGCTCAATAACGCGCCCCAGCCCACGCAGGAAAATTTATGGGCGCCGGTGGAGATCGCCAAGCCGTTGAACGACGCGCCGGCGCAAACCAGCCCCACCGCAGAATTGCCGGCGCAGGCAAGCCCGGTGGTGCCCCTCACCGGCGCGACCGAAACCGCCACGCCCGCCCCCGCGTTGCCGACGATCACCCTGGCGCCCAGCGTCACACCGATGGCGCCTCCCACCGACGCGCCGACAGCCCTCCCCGCCGCCACTGAAACGCCGGCCGTGCTGGCAATGGATTTGCTTGCCGACACCCCCACCAGCGCCTACGTCCCGCCGACTGCCGCGCCCACCTCTGCTGTGGCGAACGATCCGCAACCGTCGTATCCCGCCGAGGGCAACGGCGTCCGTTGGATCGACGTGGATTTGACGAATCAAATGGTCTACGCCTACGAAGGCGATGTGATCGTCAATTCGTTCGTGGTTTCCACCGGCACGGCTTACACGCCAACGGTGACCGGCAAATTCAAGATCTGGATCAAACTCAAAAAGACGAACATGTCGGGTCCCGGGTATTACCTCGCCGATGTGCCGTACACCATGTATTTCTACAAAGGCTACGGTTTGCACGGCACCTACTGGCACAATAACTTCGGCACACCGATGAGTCACGGGTGCGTGAACCTCAGCATCCCCGACGCGGAATGGTTGTATTACTGGGCATCCGAAGGCACAGTGGTGAACGTGCATTACTAGCAATTTTTTAACCGCTAAGAGCGCAAAGAGCGCGAAGGTTTTTTAAAAGTTTTCTTGGCGTGCTTCGCGCGCTTTGCGGTTCAAAAGAAAATGAAACTATCCCGGCGCGATTTTCTGAAAATAAGCGGCTACGGCATGTTGGGGATGATCCTGCCCGGACTTCCGCATTTTCTCAACCAGCACAACGACCTCATCACCCAGGGGCGCATCATCGACAATTCGTTATGGTCCTACGAGGAGCCGACGAAAAAATCGAAACGCGTAAAAAATTATTGGCATGATCTTGTGGTGCCCATCACCGGCGCAACTGTCAGCGAGGATGAAGCCGCCTACAACCGCGTCTGGTACGAAGTGGAAGGCGCAGGCTACGTCTATTCAGGGAGCGTCCAGCCGGTGCGCATGATCCTCAACGAACCGCAACACATCTCGCTCAAAGGCGCGTTGGTCGAAGTGAGCGTGCCGTTCACCGACGCGTACCTCGAACCCAGCGCCGCCTCCGAACTTCTGTATCGCCTCTACTACGAATCCGTCCATTGGGTGAAAGCCAGCGCCGTCCATGCGGATGGGACGATCTGGTATGCCCTGCTGGATGATAAGACCGGCGCATATTATTACGCGCCAGGAAAACACCTCCGCCTCATCCCCGACGGGGAGCTTGCCCCGCTTTCCCCCGGCATTCCCAACGAGCAGAAGCGCGTGGAAGTGCGCTTGAAGGATCAACTCTTGCTGGCGTTCGAGGAGAATCAACAAGTCTTCGCCACGCGCGTCTCCACCGGCGGCCGCCTGCGTAGCGGAACCTACACCACGCCCGAAGGCGAGTACCTCACCTATCACAAACGCCCCACAAGGCACATGGCGCGCGGCGACCTCGCCTCCAGCGGATTCGACCTGCCCGGCGTGCCGTGGGTGACATACATCAAAGAGAACGGCACATCCTTTCACGGCACGTACTGGCACAACGATTACGGGCGTCCGCGCAGTCACGGTTGCATCAACATGACCCCGCCAGCCGCGAAGTGGTTGTATCGCTGGACAACCCCATCCGTGCCGCCGGAAAAAGAATTGGTCTATGGGCGCGTGGGGACGAGGGTGGAGATAAAAGTATAAGAAAAAAGTAACAGCGGAACAAATTCCCGCGTTTTCCAGTTAAACTTGCATCATGCTCAACCCCCAACTCACCCGCCGCGACTTTCTCAAACTCATCGGCGCGGGGACTCTTGCCTTCGCGCTCAAAGACCTGAAAGTCAGCCGCGCGCTGGCTGAAAACAGCATCACGCAGGGATGTATGACCATCAGCGGCATCCCATTGTATGACGCGCCAAGTTTCAGCGCGAACAAGGTCCATCACTTCGGCAAGGATAATGTGGTGGAAGTGACCGGCATCGAAGAAAATGGCGAGTTCGGCAACGACTTCAACAGCGCGTGGTATCGGATCAACGACGAGGGGTTCACCTATTCAGGCTGGGTATTTCCGGTGGAGACGAATTACCAAAAGCCAAATTTCAATCTCTTTGAAAAGGGACAACTGGGCGAGATCACGATTCCGTTCGTGGATGTGAAACTCGACCCGTACGTGTATGCCAAGCGCGGCTATCGGCTGTACTACCAGTCCACGCATTGGGTGAAGCGCGTCGTCGTCACACGCGAGGAGAAAAGCATCTGGTATCAGATCTACGATTCGCAACTGCGGAAAGATTTTTACGTGCCGTCACATGCCATGCGGCTGGTGCCGAACGACGAGTTGACCCCGCTTTCGCCGGAAGTCCCCGATTCGGAAAAACATATCGTGGTTGATCTGCCGACACAGATGGTCACAGCCTTCGAGGGCGAGAAACTTGTCTTTTCACAGCGCTGTTCCAGCGGAGCGACAGGGACGGAAACGCCGACGGGCGAATTCCGTACATATCACAAAGGTCCGTCCGTTCACATGACGAATCAAGGCGACGCGCTCGAAAACATCTATAATTTACCCGGCGTCCCGTGGTGCGCATTCTTCACCGGCATTGGCAATGCGTTCCACGGCACGTATTGGCATAATGACTATGGTCGCCCGCGCAGTCACGGGTGCGTGAATCTGCCGTCAGACGCCGCGAAATTTATCTATCGCTGGACCAGCCCGAACGTCCCGCCTGAAACGGAGTATCTTCACAGACCGGGCGAGGGGACGAAAGTCCAAATTTTTTAATTCGTAGTGACGATTTCAATCGTCCGTATTTAGCGAAAAAGGAAAATGCTATGAATTCAATTTTTCAATATCCGCATTATGTGCTTCATCGTCAGGTGTTCGCGCTGACTGGGAAATTCCGTTTCTACGATCCGATGGGCAATCTCGTCATGTTCAGCGAGCAGAAGATGTTCCGCTGGAAGGAGGACATCCGCGTGTATGCCGACGAATCGAAAATGCGCGAGGTGTTGAGCATCAAGGCGCGGCAGATCATGGATTTTTCCGCGTCGTACGATGTGGTGGATACGGAGATGAATCAAAAGGTGGGCGTGTTGCGGCGCAAGGGCTGGCGGTCTATGTTTCGCGATGAGTGGGAAGTGTTGGATGAAAACGATAACGTGAAAGGTCTGCTGTTCGAAGACAGTATGGGACTCGCGGTATTGCGCCGACTCGCTCTCGGCTCGTGGCTTCCGCAAAATTATGATATTACATTCGGCACGACGCGCGTCGCCGACCTCAAGCAAAACTTCAATCTCTTCCGCTATGAATTGAATCTCGATTTCAGCATGGACGTTTCGCGCATGATGGATCGCCGCCTCGGCATCGCGGCTGGGATTCTGCTCGCGGCGGTGGAAGGAAAGCAGAGTAATTGAGATAGGAGATAGGAGGTTGGAATGAGCGATGCGTTTTTGAAGTTTGAGGATTGGGAGAAGTCAATCCCTGCTTTCTATAAGCGAGACCCGTTGTGGGAGTCGCTTTATTATCGTGTTGCTTTGTTCCTTTATGATCTTGTTTGGGATGATTGCGACCTCCTTCAAAAGCATTCTCTGGCAAAGCATAACGTGGCGCAGATCATGCACAGTTCAGGGAGCGTCAGCGCCAATATGGAGGAGGCGTATGGGCGCGGAGTTGGGACGCCGGATTATGTGCGGATCATCAAAATCAGTCTTGGAGAAGCGAAAGAGACGCGAGGCTGGTATTATCGGTGTCGCCACGCGTTACCAGCCGACTTGATCGAGCATCGTTATAAAGTGGTCGACCATCTGATTTCGCTCATTACCAAGCTCCTCAACTCGCATAAAGGAAATTTAGGAAAGAAGTAACTCAACTTGCCCGCCCTTCCTAACTCCTAACTCCTATCTTCGCATTGAATATGCCACGCCAACCTCTCTTTGCCGGTCTTGTTGTAGACGAATCAGGACGCGCCGCTGAAACTGCATTCATCGGCGATGATCCCTGCTATGTGGTGGACGATTACGGATTCCGCCGTCACATCCCCTCGGAGCAGGTGGATCGAGAAGTGTTCAAGCAGATCACCGACCTCATGAAGGGCAGTGAAGATTTCATCTCCGAACAAACCGCCAAGATGCTCGGGCAGGAGGACGTCTTCACCAAAGCCGCCATCGAACAGCAGTTAAAAAATATTGATAAGCAATTCGACCAACTCGCGCAGCAAGGCATCCCTGAAGATATGCGCGCCTATCTCGGCATGATGGGTTTCAAGGTGGTCATCAATGTGCATGGCGAGGTGGTGAGGGTGGAGCAACCCGGTGCGGCGGGAGATGATGGGGAATAGAGAAGAGATTGGAGACTGGAGATTAGAGACTGGGGATTGGAGAATTAGAGAATTTATTTGCTCAGATCGTAGAAATACAAATAGACCGACGTGCCTGATTTTAGGATCTCGCGCCGTTTCTCGCCGATCTCATTCAGATATGCGACGAGGTAATCGCGCTCGTTGAAGCCTCCCTGCTCGTAGACGTGGGAGAACAAGACCCACACCCGCTTCTCTCCGACGAGCGGACTGATTCGGCTCTTCAACGTTTCGCCATCGGGGTAATCTTCGATCTTGCTGGACACATATTCCACATCTTCGAGTCCATAGAACGGAGCGTAATAGCGAAACGCGGGTTCCGCCCACGCGGTGACGAAGAGCGCGTCGCCGTCTTTCCATGAGTCCGCGAGTACCTGCATCGTTGGGCGGATATGTTCATAGTATTTCGGGGAAATGAAATTTTGAAACGAGGTGACGAGCGGGTTGATGAGCAAATATCCGCTCAATAAAATCGCTATGCCCATTGAAACAAATTTGTTCGAGGAAAGAGTTTGCCGCAAAAACTCAATTGCTTTTCCGAGCAAAAGAATCCCTAGCGGAATCAAAAACAGACTCAACCGTCCGTTGACGGGATACAGATGCAATGCCGAGGCGACAAATGCAAAGAAAGTTGTGAAGGCGAAAGCCAGCGCAAGGCTTCGTTGCTCTCGAAACAAAGCAAACCAGCCGATCAGGATCAAAACAAAAACGAGCAAGGGGATGAATTGAATATCGAATTGATAGTTGATGAGGTCGCCGATCCAGCCAAGATCGCTCCCCAGCGACAGGGAGATGAATCCCTCCGCCCAATAATTTGCGAGGTAATTATTTTGGCTGAGTTGCCGCAAGTTGATGAAATACAACAACGCCAGATTCGCCAGCCAGAGCAAGCCTATGCCGAACGTTGTTCGTAAATTTTTGTACTCCCGCGTCCGCAAACATTGAATGACGAGCGCGATGCCGATCCCTGCGAGGACGAACAGCGCGGGATGCGAGAACCACAACGCGAGAATCCCTGCGATGGCGAGCAGGATGATATTTTTTCTGTTGAATTGATTTTGGAATATCGGAATTGCGAGAAGCAACAAACAGAGCGTGACAGCCACATCTACGATGTATTGCTTGGCTTCGGAGGTGTAATAGACGAGTTGGGGATTGAAAGCGAATAATGCCAGGGCGAGGAGATTGTGTCGCCACGGCGCCACGGCGACGCTTCGCCGCTCCGTTCCCCCCGCACCTGTGGTTCGGGGCAGGTGTCGCAACGACATAATTAAAAGATAAAACAACGCCAATGATGCCAGCCCTGCAAGCAAAGGAAAGAATCGCAAGACGAGTTCGGTTCTTCCAAAAAGCGCGTTGAACAATTTCTCGACGAGTAAAAAACCCAGCGGCGCGCCCTGGTCGTATTCCAATGGCTTGAATAGCTCGGCAAAGTTTCGGTTGACGATGTTCAACGCCAGCATCGCTTCGTCTGCCCAGAGGGAGCGACCGCTGAAATATTGTCGCAGGCGGAGGATCGCGCCGACAAACAACAAAGTGATGGCGATGTTTTTCTCTGAGAGTTTCATGCGGGGTCAATTATAGTCGGGAGATTTGTACAGCAAAGTTCACTTTGCGATTCACTGTACGGAGACTGACTCAGCCATGATGTGCACGCGATCTTGACGCAGTTGAACTGCGTCAAGAACTGCATGGCAACGCGCGCGCCAAAGTGATGGCAGTGCAACTGCCATCACATCGAGGCGGGGCAAACGCGCGAGTCCGTTTCAACGGACTTCGTAGGGATAGCGCGGGGATTGATCCCCGCGCGGCGTTGAAGGGACACAAACGCCTCACGGAGACTGAACCAGCCGTCCCTGCGAAAGAAGCGTTCACAGAATTGCAATCCGCGCGGCGATTGTGCAATCCAATTTTCGGGCGTACAATTCATCATCATGTTTCATCAGGACGAGAGTCAGCCTCCCAGTTTGGGAGGAGTCGACCTAGCGCAACATCAGTTTCAACCGATCACGTAGGAGGTGAGCCGCCTCCTGCGCGGATATTTTTATGCAAGGAGGCAGTGATGCTCACCATTTACAAAACCACCGAGGGCGGAATCGAAGAATTGAAATCCATGGAAAACGGCGCATGGGTAAAAGCCGTAGACCCAACGCCCGAGGAAATTCAACAACTCGTGCAATGGGGCGTGGACCCGGACTACATCAACAACTCGCTCGACCTGGACGAAATGCCGCGCATGGAACGCGACGACGATTACACGTTCATCTTGATCCGCATCCCGCACCGCCAGCCCGAAAGCGACATCCCGTACACCACCATCCCGCTTGGAATTTTTATCAAAGGCAACATGATCGTCACCATTTGCCGTTACGAAAAAGAAATGTTCCAAGTGTTGGCGAACAGAAAATATCGCCTGCTCAAAACGGGCAAGCGTTATCGTTTCGCGTTGTACATCTTTTTGGAAACTGCCACGCGCTACCTCACGCACCTGCGCGAGATCAATCGCAAGACCGAAACCATCGAAGACCAGTTGCAAAAATCCACGCGCAACCGCGAAGTGCTTGAACTGCTCAAATATCAAAAGAGCCTCACGTATTTTGCGACCGCGCTCCGTTCCAACGAAGTGATGATGGAGCGCGTCCAACGCACGCAGATCTTCAACTATTATGAAGAAGACCAGGATTTGCTCGAAGACGTGCTGACCGAAAACCAACAAGCCATTCAAATGACGAGCATCAACGCCGAGATCCTCTCCAGCATGATGGACGCGTTCGCCTCGATCATCTCGAACAACCTCAACGGCGTGATGAAAGCCCTCGCCGCGCTCACGATCATCGTCAGTTTGCCCGGCACGGTGGCGGGCTTCTTCGGCATGAACGTGATGCTGCCCCTCTCCGACGGCGAGCCGACCGCGTTCCTCATCGTCTTCGGCATCGCGCTCGCGTTAACCGCGGTCGCCACATTTATTTTTTACAAACGCGATTGGTTTTAACATGCGCGTCGAATTGTTGTACGATGCCAAAGCAACCTTGGGCGAAGGTCCTGTGTGGGATGCGCGCGCGCAAACTTTATACTGGCTCGACATCCTCAGCAAACGCATCTATGCCAACGCGGATGTGATCGCTGAATTGGATGACTTCATCGGATGTCTGACTCTTCGTCAGCGCGGCGGACTCATCCTTGCGAAACGCCTCTCTTTCTGGACGTTCGATCTGGTTGCCGCTTCGTCAACTTTTCTCGCCGCCCCAGCGGACGAGCCCGCGACCAACCGCTTCAACGACGGAAAATGTGACCCACGCGGACGTTTCCTCGCTGGCACGATGAATCTCAACGAAACGGACTCAACTGGCTCGCTATATTCCTTCGATGGGAAATCCATCACGAAATTATTGTCGGACGTCACCATCTCCAACGGCATGACGTGGAGCGCGGACGGCAAAACGTTTTATTACATAGACACGCCCACACGCCAAGTACAAGCCTTCGATTATGATCTCGACTCAGGCGCGATCGCCAACCCGCGCATCGCGGTGACCATCCCCGCATCCCTCGGCTGGCCCGACGGCATGACCTCCGATTCGCAAGGCAACTTGTGGATCGCCATGTGGGGCGGCGCGCAGGTCACAAAATGGAATCCGCACACGGGTCAACTGCTGGAGCAAATCCCTGTGCCTGCGCTTCAACCGTCATCGTGCGTCTTTGGCGGGAAGAACATGAACGAACTCTTCATCACCTCCGCTTGCAAGGACATGGATGATGCCGCGTTGACGAAGTATCCGCTTTCGGGCGGCGTCTTCCGCGTCGAGACGAACGTGGAAGGTATGCCAATGTTCGAGTTCGCAGGGTAAAATTCAAAGGACATTTTGTTCGCCCGCAGTTGTACTGCGGGCGGAATGTGATGAAAGCGGGATGCAGTGCAACTGCATCCCTAACGGAGAAATTTGCCACAGAGAACACAGAGATTTTGAGATTCTCTATGATCCACCCACAGATCGAACCACCGAGACACGGAGACACTGAGAAACCAATTTAGAAACTCCGTGACTCGGCGTCTCCGTGGTTCAAGCCTTCGCGATGAACCACAACCAAGGATATTCTGCGGCTAAAACAAGACTTTCGAGGCGACCTTTTCATGACAAAGCGAATCGAATACATTGACATTGCGCGCGGCATAGGCATTTTGCTGGTGGTGCTGGCGCACAACGATTTCGGATTCATCTCGCAATACGGCTATCAGGTGATCTATTCCTTTCACATGCCGTTGTTCTTTTTGCTTTCGGGGTATTTCATCAAAACGAACATTTCGTTCTTCGAGTTCTTCAAAAAGCGATTCCATTCCCTGCTCAAGCCGTTCCTGTTTACGCTTTTCCTGATTTATTTCCTAAATGTTTCCTTCGAGAAGATGGCGTTCGAGACCGCCCTGCGACGCATCGTCAAATCGTTGTATGGGACAGGCGTGTACATTGACTGGGTGCAGTTGTGGTTTCTGCCGAATATGTTCGTGGCGAGTCTGTACGCGTTCATTTTCATCGTGATCGTCGGCAAACTCAACAATCGCTGGCTGAGGCTTGGGATTTTGTCCGCGACGCTGGCGTTCTCGCTTCCGTTCCTCAAAACGTTCTATCCGTTTTCTGTTTCTCTCCTGGGCAATGACTACGAACTCTTCGGCTTACCGTTCAGCCTCGACCTCGTTTTCCTCAGCGGCTTCTTCTACATTTTGGGAAGCGAATTGAGACAGCTCACAACAGAGAAAACATTCGATAATTATTTTCTTCTGATTGGAACGGGAGTCGCGCTCTTTGCGATGAATTACTTTATCGAATCGCCGATTGATTTCAACACGCGCACGTATCACTCTTTCTTCATCAACTCCATCGAAGCCGTCGTTGGGATTCTGTTCGCGATGGCATTGTCACGCCAGATTGAATTGCACACAAGTCGGCTTGCTTCCCTGATGAGGTATTTCGGGCAAGCATCGCTCATCATTTTGATCTTCCATGTCCCGATTCAGGATTTCTGGGGGCAGAAAGTGTTGGCGGTCACGGATAATCTTCCGCTCTCGATCTGGATCGGATTCTTCATGGGTGTGGGCGGGTCGGTGTTGATCCACGAATTATTTATCAGGAGGAACCCCGTCGCTTCGTGGTGGTTTGGGAGAGAGGCGGAGTTGCCCGTCGAGAAATCAGCGGATATGTCACCCTGAGGGAGCGGTCGTCCGCGACCGATGGGTCTCTGCTGTCGGGGTACAGATGATTCGCCGCTGTGCGGCTCAGCATGACATGTTCAAATAAAAAAATCCCTCCGTGATGGAGGGATTTGATTTTACTTATCAACCGAGTCGGAGACCGCCGCTCTTCGTTCCTGTTCATCTTGCACCACGCGGATTCCATTCGCCACTTGATTTGAAATTCGCTCCAGTTCCGCTTGCAATTGCGTGAGACTGCGCATCACATAATCGTCCGCGTCGCCGCGTGTGTTTTCGGCGTCTGTCCGCGCTTGGGCAAGGATCTGTTCCCCTCGGCGTTGCGACTCTTGCACGACCACTTCCTTCGAGGAAAGTTGGTCCGCTTTTTGGCGGGCGAGTTCGAGGGTGCGATTCGCTTCCTCTTGCGCCTGCGCCAGCACGCGGTCGCGTTGACCGAGTAACTGTTGCGCCTTCTTCACTTCTTCGGGGATGGCGATGCGCATCTGGTCAATGATGTCCAACATGCGGTCTTCATCCACCATCACATTGCGCGTCAGCGGGATGGATTTGCTCTCGTTGAAGAGTTCTTCGAGTCGGTCAATTAGTTGCAGGATGTCCATACGCGGCTCCTCCGTGTTTGAGCCGTCACGCGGCTACCGCAATATACTCGGCAAAACTATGCGATTGGGGTACGCGCATCTTGTCTTCGATCATTCCCTGCACGTGCATTTCGATGGCTTCGTGCATGTTGCGAGCGGTCTCTTCGCGGGTTTTGCCAGTGGCTACACAGCCTGGAAGATCGGGCGAATACGCGGAAAAATTTTTACCTGCTTTTTCAATAACGATGAGGAAGCGATACATTCTCTATTCCTCTTGCAATTCTAGCACAGATTAATCCCTCAGCGAGTTGGGGATGGAATGCTGGTCGTCGAGGCTGGCGACTTTTTCCTTGAAGGCTTTTTCCACGAAGGGAGGCACCATGCTCGAAACGTCGCCGTTCAACATGGCGATCTCGCGGACGGTCGTTGACGACAGGAACGTGTGCTCCTCCGCGGTGATGAGCGCGACAATTTCGATGTCGGGCGCGAGGCGGTGATTCGCCAGCGCCATGCGGAACTCAAATTCAAAGTCCGAGAAGACGCGCAGTCCGCGCACGATCACTTGCGCCTCGATCTTGCGCGCAAACTCGACGGTCAGTCCGCTGTAGCCTGTGACCTTGATCTTCGGATTATCTTTGAACGCCTCGTTGACCAACCCGATGCGTTCCTCCGGTGAAAACATCAAAGACTTGGACGGCTTGTCGTAGACCGCCATCACCACCTCATCGAAGAGACGCGCGGCGCGTTCGGCAATGTCTATGTGACCGAGGTGAATGGGGTCGAATGTTCCTGGGAAAAGTGCTCTAACCATGTACTCTCCATTTTTTTACCACGAAGGACACTACGGTCACTAAGGTTTGTTGCCTTTAAAACTTTGTGCCCTTCGTGTCCTTTGTGGTGATTAAGAAACGTCACCCTTGCCTTCACCCCAAAACCTTCCAAGCGATTCGGCGAGGAGTTTGTGTTCGGGCTGACTCAAATCCGCATCTTTCTCGAAGACGGCTTGCGCTTGCGCCCGAGCCTTCTCGATCAATTTGACATCGGTGATGCTTGCCATGCGCAGACTGTTAGCGAAGCCTGCCTGGCGCGTCCCCAAAAATTCGCCAGGACCGCGGATCTGCAAATCTTTTTCCGCCAGTACGAATCCGTCGTTCGACTCAGCCATGATCTGCAGGCGTTCATTTTCGGTCGCGTCTTCGCGCGTGGGGATGAGCAGACAATACGATTGGTCCGCGCCGCGCCCAACGCGCCCGCGTAACTGATGCAACTGCGCAAGACCGAATCGGTCCGCGCCTTCGATCAGCATGACGGTCGCGTTGGGAACATCCACGCCGACTTCGACGACGGTGGTCGAAACAAGGATGTTGTATGCTTTGTCGCGGAATTTCAACATCGTCTCGTCTTTTTCGCTGGGACGCATCTTGCCGTGCAACAAGCCAAGTTTCAGATCGGGGAAGACCTCTTTCGAGAGAGTCTCGTAATCGTCCACGGCGGCGCGGGCTTCGATCTTTTCGCTTTCTTCGATGAGCGGATAAATGATGAACGCCTGCTTGCCATCCTTGATCTGTCCGCGCAGAAGTGTGAACGCGCGCTCGCGTTCTTGCGGACGAAGCACAAACGTGTTGATCGGGATTCGTCCTGCGGGCATCTCGTCCATGATGGAGAGGTCGAGGTCGCCGTAGAGAGTCAACGCGAGCGAACGCGGAATCGGCGTGGCGGTCATCACCAACAAGTGCGGATTCGTCCCTTTACTGCGTAACTCGGCGCGTTGCTCCACGCCGAAGCGATGTTGTTCGTCAATGACGGCGAGTTGCAAGTCTTTGAATTGGACGGGTCCTTCGATAACGGCGTGCGTGCCGATGACGATTTTTATCGAGCCGTCTGAAAGACCAGAGCGAATTTGTTCTTTCTCTGATTCGGGCGTGTCGCCAAC
>NZ_DBNHEF010000075.1:0-24751 GCF_057138825.1 Candidatus Defluviilinea gracilis | reverse complement strand
ATCGCCTTTATCAAATATTGGGGGAATCGCGATAACGCCCTGCGTATCCCTATGAACGGGTCGATCTCGATGAACCTCGATGGCTTGACAACGCGCACCACGGTCAGTTTTCAGCCCTCGCTCCCATTCGATGAACTGATCATCAACGGCCACGAAGTCATGGGCGCAGGCTTGAAACGGGTTTCAGAAATTTTAGACCTGATTCGAGAAAAAGCGCAGATCAACGCCCGCGCCGAAGCGGTGACCGAAAACAACTTTCCATCCGGCGCTGGCATCGCATCCTCCGCTTCGGCGTTTGCCGCGCTGGCATTGGCGGGAAGCGCCGCCGCAGGACTCAACCTCGGCGAACGCGAACTCTCGCGTCTTGCGCGACGGGGATCCGGCTCGGCTTCACGCTCCATCCCCGGCGGATTCGTCGAGTGGCAGGCTGGCGTAAGCGATGAAGAGTCGTTCGCGTTCTCGATTGCGCCGCCAAATCACTGGGAACTTGTAGACCTTGTAGCCATCGTCAGCGCGGCGCATAAAAAAACGGGCTCCACCGAAGGGCATGCGATTGCCCCCACAAGCCCGCTTCAGACCGCCCGTGTGCTTGACGCGCCGCGTCGGCTTGAGAAGTGCCGCCAGGCGATCCTCGCTAAGGATTTCAACGCGTTCGCCGCCATCGTCGAATTAGATTCGGATATGATGCACGCCGTGATGATGACATCCACGCCGGCGCTCCAGTATTGGAAACCCGCATCGCTCGCCGTAATGGAGGCTGTTCGCATGTGGCGGGCGGACGGACTCCCCGCCTGCTACACCATGGACGCCGGCGCGAACGTGCACGTGCTCACGCTGGAATCGGAAGCGCAAGGCATCGAGAAAAAATTGCGCGAGATCGATGGAGTGCAAAATATCCTTGTCGCCCGCCCCGGCGGCGCGGCGAAGATCGTATGACCGTTTTCAGATCGCCAGCCATGTTCGCCGCAGGAAAATCGTCAATCGGAAATCAAAAATCGCCATGACCCGCATCTACACCATCGTCAACCAAAAAGGCGGAGTGGGCAAGACCACCACCGCCATCAATCTCGGCGCATATCTTGCGAAACTCGACCAGCGCGTCCTCATCGTGGATATTGATCCGCAAGCCAACGCCACCTCCAGCCTCGGCGTGGATAAGAACAACGTATCCATCAGCACCTACGACGCGTTGCTTTCGAGCGATGTGCCTGCCTCTTCGATCCTCTTCAACGAGCGGCTTCAACTTTCGCTGTTGCCGTCTTCGCCATCCCTCGCGGGCGCGGAAGTGGAGTTGGTCGAAGAAGACGGCAGGGAATTTCGTTTGAGGGACGCGCTCGACTCATTCAAAGATAAATACGATTACATCCTGATCGACTGCCCTCCCTCGCTGGGACTGCTCACCGTCAACGGGTTGGTCGCGGCGAAGGACGGCGTGTTGATTCCCGTTCAATGCGAATACCTCGCGCTGGAGGGACTCGGTCAGATCACGCAGACCATCGAGCGAGTCCAATCCTCGCTCTTCCCCAAATTGCGCGTGCGCGGCGTGATCCTGACAATGTTCGACTCGCGCACCAATCTCGCTTCCGATGTGGTGAAGGAAGTCAACAACCATTTTCCGGGACAGGTCTTCAAGAGCGTAGTACCGCGCAGTATCCGCCTCGCCGAAGCGCCATCGTATGGACTTCCCATTTCGGCATACGCGCCGTCATCCGTTGGCGCGGGGGCGTATGAGTCATTGGCGAAAGAATTGTTGAAAGGCGACGGAATAAAGGCAAATTAAACACGAAGGACACAACGGTCACAAAGGTTTGGCGTCTTAAAAACTTTGTGTCCTTCGTGTCACTTCGACAGGCTCAGTGCAAGCCTTTGTAGTGGAAAAGAAAAAGGAGTAAGGCATGGCAAAACGTACCGGTCTCGGCAAAGGACTCGACGCGCTCATCCCCGGCGGAAAAGTATCCACGGGCGGCGAGGCGGGCGGAGTCACGCAAGTCTCCATTGATTCGATCCAGCGCAACCCGCGTCAGCCGCGCGAAAAATTCGACACGGCGGAGTTGGAGAATCTCGCCGCGTCCATCCGCGAGCATGGAGTGATCCAGCCTCTCATCGTCTCGCCGGGACGCGGCGGTATGTACACGTTGATCGCCGGTGAGCGGCGTTTGCAAGCCTCGCGCAAAGCCGGATTGAAAACGGTGCCGGTCGTCATCCGCTCGGCGACGGATCAGCAATTGCTCGAACTCGCGCTCATCGAAAACGTCCAACGGGCGGACTTGAATCCGATCGAAGAGGCGGAGGCATATCAGAACCTTGCCAAAGAATTCAAGATGTCGCATGAGATCATCGCCTCACGTGTGGGAAAAAGCCGGGTCGCGGTGACCAACACGATTCGTCTGCTTGACGCGTCGGCGGCGGTGAAGCAAGCGCTCGTAGACGGGAGAATCTCCGAGGGGCACGCGCGCGCGATGTTGTCGTTATCCGCCAAAGCGCAGGAACACTTGCTAAATCAGATTTTCAATCTCGATCTGAGCGTGCGGTCAACTGAAATGTTGGCGCGAAAACTTTCAGGGCAACGACCCGTCGTGAAAAAGAAATCAGGTCGAAGCCCGAACGTGAACGACGTGGAAAAGAAATTGCAGTCCAGCCTCGGCACGAAGGTCGCTCTCAAACACGGCAAACGCGGCGGCACAGTGACGATCTATTATTATTCCGACGAGGAATTGGATTCACTGTTGGAAAAATTGACGTAACATGTATAAACCTGACAGGTCTCCGCGTTAGGCTGAGGAAAGATGGTCATTGTCCGCGCAAAAGTTTTGACAGGCAGTGACATGATGAGACCTGTCAGGTTTTTTCAGGAAAAAAATGATCCTCCTCCATAACGCCATCATCCACACGCAAGACAAATCACAACCGAAAGCCTCCGCCCTCGTAATTGACCGCGACCGAATCATCGCGGTGGGTGAAACGAATTATCTGTTCAACCACTTCCCCCGCGCTAAAGGGCAAGACATGCGCGGGCGCGTCATCGTCCCCGGGCTGACCGACGCGCATCTGCATTTGCATCAATATTCGCTCACGTTGCAAAAGATCGATTGCGAAGTGGGCACCAAAGAGGAATGCCTGCGCCGCGTGGCAGAACGCGCGAACAAAGCCAAACCCGGCGAGTGGATTCTCGGTCACGGCTGGAATCAAAACGAGTGGGGTGGCTGGCCCCACGCAAGCGAACTGGATGCCATCGCGCCGAATAACCCGGTGTATCTCACAGTCAAATCGCTTCACGCCGCGTGGGTCAACACAAAAGCCATGCAACTGGCAAATATCACCGCGTCGACACCTGACCCGCACAACGGACAAATCCAACGCGATGCAAGCGGCAACGCGACCGGCATCCTGCTTGAAACCGCGATGGGACTTGTTGGAAAAGTCATTCCCGAACCGACGATCCAAGAAATTACAGATGCCATCGAAAAGGCGCAACACAATTTATGGAGGATGGGACTCACCGGCGTCCACGATTTTGACCGCCGCGAATCGTTCATGGCATTGCAAACGCTTCACGCGGAAAAGAAATTGAAACTGCGCGTGTTGAAAAATCTGCCCGTCGAACTGCTCGACGAAATTCACGCCATCGGTCTGCGTGGCGGATTCGGCGATGATATGCTCCGCATTGGCAACGTCAAAGTATTCATGGACGGCGCGCTCGGTCCGCACACGGCGGCGATGTTCCAGCCATACAGCGGCGAAGAATCCAATCGCGGCATCCTCAACATGGACGGCGAAGAACTCTTCGAGCATGGGCGCAAAGCCGCGCAAGTTGGGCTGGGTCTCACGGTCCACGCCATCGGCGACCGCGCCAATCACGAAGCGCTGAACGCGTACGAGCAACTCCGCAACTATGAAAAAGAAAATCATCTGCCCGCACATCGTCATCGCATCGAACACGTGCAGGTGATCCATCCCGACGACGCGCCGCGCCTCGGCAAACTCAACGTGATCGCATCCATGCAACCGATCCACGCGACCTCCGACATGCTGATGGCGGATCAATTCTGGGGCGAGCGGGCGAGACTTGCCTACGCTTGGAAAACCCAACTCGACTTCGGCGCGACGCTCGCGCTGGGGTCCGACGCGCCGGTCGAATCGCCGAATCCGTTTTGGGGATTGCGCGCCGCTGTCACCCGCCGTCGCGCCGACGGTTCTCCCTCTGTGGAGGGCTGGTACCCGGAACAAAAATTGTCCACGCCTCAGGCGTTCGCGGGCTACACCCTCGGCGCCGCCTACGCCGCCCACATGGAAGACCGCCTCGGCAAACTTGCGCCCGGCTTCCTCGCCGATCTCATCGTCCTCGACATAGACCCGTTTACTTGCAATCCAACTGAACTGCTCGCGCTGGAATCCTCGGCTACAATGGTCGGCGGAGAATGGGTATACTCTTCGTTGTAAGTGAAGGTTTCAAGTTTCACGTTTCATGCTTTAAAACCTGGAACCTGGTACTTGAAACATGGAACCTATCATGGCAGACCAACCTCAACTCACGCCCGAAATGCTTGTGCCTCGCATGGGAGAATATTTGATTCAAAAGGGACTCATCACCCCTGAAAACCTGCAACGCGCGCTCGATTATCAACAGGAAGAAGTGGCAAAGGGGAACCGCCCCATCTTGGGCGAGGCGCTCGTGGCGTTGAATTTGGTCGAGCGCTCGCAACTCGATCAGGCGGTGACGGAACAGATCATCCAACTGCGCTCCGCTCTGCAAGCCGCCAACCGCACACTCGAGCGCCGCGTGGAAGAACGCACCGCCGAACTGCAAAACGCGCTGGCGCGGGTTTCGGAACTGAGTCAGTTGAAATCGAATTTTGTTTCGAACATTTCACACGAACTGCGCACGCCGCTCACGCACATCAAAGGATATCTCGAATTACTCGTCAGCGAATCGCTTGGCAAAATCAGCGAGGAGCAGCGTCACGCTTTGCAGGTCAGCCAAAATTCGGCAGGCAGGCTTGAAACGCTGATCGAAGACCTCATCATGGTCTCGCTTGCCTCGCGCGGCGAAATGAGTATCAGTCTTGGCGTTGTGGATATCCACCGTGTGGCGAGTTTGGTGGTGAAATCGGCCGCGGAAAAAGCCGAAAAACGCGGCGTTACCCTGAATTCGATGATCGACGACAATGCGCCTGCCGTGCAAGCCGATTCGCAAAAGATCGCCTGGGTGTTGAATCACTTGATCGATAACGGGATCAAGTTCACCCCGTCGGGTGGACGCGTGATCGTGAGCGTCAAGCGCGAAGGCGAGAACCTGGTTGTCGTCTCCGTCACCGATACGGGCATTGGGATTCCGACAGAACGGCAAAAGGATATCTTCGAGCCATTTCATCAGTTGGATGGTTCCTCCACGCGGCACCACGGCGGCACCGGGCTGGGTCTTTCGCTCGTGCGCGAGATCATTGAAGCGCATGGCTCGATGATCGAAGTCCAGTCCCTCGAGGGGCGCGGTTCATCGTTCCGATTCCCCCTGCTGGCGGTTGTAAAATAAAATGGATCGTCCAACCCTGGACTTTCTGAACGAACTCATCCGCATCGCCGCATTGGCGGGTAATTCGCGCGGCACCATCGAAAAATTTCTGGCTTCTTTACGGTCGCAATTTGTGTTCGACAACGTGGCGGTCTACCTCTTCGACGAACGGACCGCTTCGCTCGAAATTATGTATGCGCGCGCCATCGGACGCGCTCGCAACGCCGAAGCGGACGCGGCATGGGGTGAAACCTTCGCCAACCAGGTATTCGCGCAGAAAGAAACGCTCAAGCAAGATCCGAAACCGGACGCCCCCACCAACAACCGTTTAGATCAGGCTTACATGCTCGGCATACCCATCGGCGCGGATGGGTTCCGGAAGGGCGCGCTGGTCTTTGTGCGCTTTGGCGGCCCCGTCTACGTAGACGAGCACATTCAAATCGCATCCGCCGCCGCCGACCTGTTGACTATATTATTCGAGCGCGCCGAATGGCGCGATACGAACAGCGAACTGCGCGAGTTGAAACGTCAGATGCAACTGCAGGATGATTTCGTCAGCACCATCTCGCACGAACTGCGCACGCCGCTGGGCTTCATCAAAGGTTACAGCACCAGCCTGCTCCGGCAGGATACGAACTGGGATGCGGAAACCCAAAAGGAATTTCTCACCATCATCGACGAGGAGGCTGATCGCCTCTCCTTGTTGATCGAAAATGTGCTCGAATCGGCGCGGTTGCAAAGCAAGACTCTTCCTCTCCGCTTTCAGCCTATGCGGCTCGACGCCGTTCTGCGCGATGTGGTCATGCGCATCCGCTCGCGCTACAAAGACCTGCAAGTGAATATGGATGTGGCGCTTGTGCCTCCCATTCAAGGCGACGGCGTGCGTATCGCGCAGGTATTCGAGAACCTGTTCACCAACGCCATCAAGTATGCGGCCGGCGCGCCCATTACCATTTCACTCTCGTTCAATAACGATACCGCTACGGTGCTCTTCAAGGATGGCGGGCCCGGCATCCCGCCCGAATCGCTTCCGCTCATCTTCGAGCGTTTTTTCCGCGCGCGCAGTGAGAAGACCGTGACCGGTTCCGGACTTGGACTTTACATTTGCAAGCAGATTATTCAAGCACATCGTGGTAAGATTTGGGCAGAATCTGCCCCCGGCGAGGGCGCCACGTTCTTCATCCAACTACCCATCAACCCGGCGAATTGACAGGAGGTCTGTAATGGCAAAACGAATTTTGATCGTAGACGACGAGCCTCGATATTTGCGCCTGCTGGAGGCAAACCTGAGAACGGAAGGCTACGAAGTCGTCACAGCCCAGGATGGACTGCAAGCGGTCAGCGTTTTTTCAGACCAGCCGGTGGATCTTGTGTTGATGGATGTGATGATGCCCAAGCTAGACGGTTTCGGCGCCACACAGCGCATCCGCGAATTCTCCAGCGTTCCCATCATCATTCTGACCGCCAAAGGCGATGAACAAGACCGCGTGCGCGGGCTTGATCTCGGCGCCGACGATTACCTCGTCAAACCATTTTCCGCCACCGAATTGCTGGCTCGCGTGCGCGCGGTGTTACGGCGCGCCCAGCCGCCCAGCGAGGCTGGACAGTCCCGCTTCTTTACGCATGACAACTTGAAGATCGATTTTGCCCGCGCCGAAGTATGGAGGGGCGAATCGCCCGTTTCACTTTCCGCCACAGAATACCGGCTCCTCCTTCAATTTGCCCATCATGTGGGCAAGATCATGACCTCGGAAGAATTGCTGACCAGTGTGTGGGGACCCGAATACCGCTCTGATAAAGAAATCCTCTGGGTGAGCATCGCCCGCTTGAGGCAAAAACTCGAGGATGACGCGCACAGCCCCAAACATATCGTGACGCGTTCCGGGCTTGGGTATCTGATGCCTCCCATCGAGGAATAACCCATTTTCTTGCCTCTTGTTCATCAGCCATAAAGACAAAGAGCATCTCTCAAAAGTTACCGAATCGAACATGGCTTTCGCAAAAGATTTACTAACAAGATAGTTAACTCCCGGCAAAGAAGGTGCAAGGCGCGTTCCCGCATACTTCGGCTACACTTTGAGGCGCAGGTTTTGCGCCCACCCTACAGCGACAACCAGCAGGTTGTCGCTGTTTATTCTCGAAAGAGAAAATAACCAGCGAGGGAACATGCTTACACAATACGATGAAAAAGGAAAGATCTTTACCGAGGTCGTTACGAAAATTCCTGTTCGCGCGACCATCCAAACCGTCAAGCACCAGATCCGAGGCATGGTTCATGTCCGGCGCGAGGAACGCATCAAGGATGAACTCAACCGCGGCGAGGGCTTCATCGCGCTCACCGATGCGACTGTGCTCAACGAAGATGGAACCGTCATGTACAAAACGCCTTTCCTGGCGGTGAAACGCGAACATATCATTTGGGTGCTTCCCGAACCTGTCGAAGAGGGAGAGGCATAATGGCAACGCCCATCGCGACAAACTTTACGCAACTTACCTCCTCCGACCTGCTCAAGTTCAAACGCTATCTGGTCGATGCGGTCAGCCGTTCGTTGGAAGGCGAATCGCTGATGGACAGCAATCGCGCAGAATTCATTTCTTCGCGGTTAAGCGAGGCATATGTTCAAACCAGAGTGAACCTGCCCAAAGACCTGCGCGCGCAAATCTTCAACGATATCATCGACGAACTGAGCGGATTGGGACCGATCCAGCCGCTGCTCGACGACCCGGATATCAGCGAGGTCATGGTCAACGGACCGAAAAAAGTGTTCGTGGAAAAGAACGGCAAATTAGCCAAAAGCCCGGTGGCGTTCGACGATGACAATCACGTTCTGCGGATCATCGACCGCATTGTCCTGCCGTTGGGCCGCCGCGTAGACGCAGACAGCCCTACTGTGGATGCCCGCCTGCCGGACGGTTCGCGCGTCAATGCCGTCATTCCACCGGTTGCCATCGACGGACCCTCCATCACCATCCGCAAATTCAAAAAAGACAAACTCACCATCCAACAATTGATCAATTTTGAGTCGCTCACGTCGCATATGGCAGAATTCATCCGCGCCTGTGTTGTCGCGCGGCTCAATGTGGTCATCTCCGGCGGCACAGGCTCCGGTAAGACCACGCTCCTCAATGTGCTTTCCAGTTACATCCCGGAAGGGGAGCGCATCATCACCATCGAAGACGCGGCGGAACTGCAACTCCAGCAGGATCACGTCATGCGCATGGAAACGAAAACAGCCGACACCGACGGCAAAGGCGCGGTTACCATCCGCGACCTTGTGCGCAATTCGCTCCGCATGAGGCCCGACCGCATTGTGGTGGGCGAAGTGCGCGCGGGAGAGGCGCTGGATATGTTGCAAGCCATGAACACAGGTCACGACGGCTCGCTGACCACCGTCCACGCCAATTCGCCGCGCGACGCGATCTCGCGCATCGAAACGCTCGTGTTGATGGCTGGCATGGACCTGCCGCTGAAAGTGGTGCGCCAGCAGATCTCCTCGGCAGTGGATCTGATCATTCAACAAACGCGTTTGAAAGACGGAGCGCGCAAAGTGACCGCGATCACCGAAGTGGTTGGCATGGAAGGCGATACTGTCGTGCTGACCGATATTTTCAAGTTCGAACAAACCGGCATGGGACCCGATAATAAAATCATCGGCGAGCTCAAACCCACCGGCATTCGTCCGATCTTTTCCCCGCGCCTCGAGGTGGCTGGCTTCAAACTCGGCGCCGAAATCTTCATGCCCGGTACTCCCGGGCGAAACCAACGGCGGTAAATCGGCGCATACCTCTGCTATAATCGTGGCAGTACAGTTGAGGAGCCATGGATAGCAAAACCCAGATCACGATTCGTACGAAAAAAATCGGCGTGTTGATGCGCGACGCGCGGCTTGCCGCGCGCCGCTCGATTCCGGAATGCGCGCAAGCCATCGGCGTAAAAGCCGGCGCGTTCCGCGCGTATGAAGACGGGCGAAAATCGCCTTCTTTACCGGAACTGGAAGCGCTCGTTTTCTTTTTGGATTTGCCCATCCATCACTTTTGGGGGAAGGAGATTCGTTCGGAAGTTGCGGCTCCGCACGAAAAGATCGATCTTTCCAAACTTCTGGCTGTTCGCCAGCGGAAAATTGGCGCGCTCCTCCGGCAGGAACGAAACAACACTTCCATATCCATTCGAACGCTTGCGCAAGAAACGGGGATCTCCAGCGCGCGCATCAAAGCCTACGAGTTGGGCGAACGCCCCATCCCGTTGCCCGAACTCGAAGTATTACTCCAAGCCCTGCATGGGCGGGTCGAATCGTTCTTCGACCGCAGTGGACCCATCGGGCAATGGATGATGAACGAGGAGGCGATCCAGACCTTCCTCGAACTCCCGGAAGAACTGCGCCAGTTCGTCTCCATGCCGGTCAACCGCCCGTACATCGAACTGGCGATGAAACTCAGCAACATGTCGCGCGATAAATTGCGTTCGGTTGCCGAGGATATTCTCGATATCACCCTCTAAACACTGTGAACGACATTACTGCTTCCTCATTAAACGAACAGGGAAAGAAAGAATACGAAAAGGGGGCTTACCTCGCCGCGGCAAAATTGTTTGCCCAAGCCGCGCAGGCGTACGAAAGCGCGAACGATCGGCTCAATGCGGCGGAGGCGAAGAATAATCAAAGCGTGGCGCTCCTACAGGGGGGCAAAGCCAACGATGCGCTGAAAGCGACTGAGGGCACGGAAGAAATTTTCGCCGATGCCGGCGATTTAAAACGACAGGGCATCGCCATCGCCAACCGCGCCGCGGCGTTGGAAGGACTCAAACAGTGGCAGGAAGCGCTGACGGAATATGACCGCGCCTCCGCGCTATTCGAACAGGCGGGCGAAGGCGATATGCACTCGATCGCGCGAAAAGCATCGGCGAACATTCACCTGAAATTCGGGCATGTGCACAGCACGCAAATGGATGTGTACGATTCACTGCGGCTGGTCGAAAACCCCACCTTTGCCCAACGGATCATGCGCTTCCTCCAAAGAACTGGGTTTATCAAGTAACGAAAACACGCGCAACGACAAGACATTTGGAATGTTTTCGCATCGCAAAGGATGTCCGTGATCAACACTCTCGTGCGCCCAGCGGATTCAAACGACCACAGACAACTCTCCAACCTGATCTTTCACGAGACTCGCCTGCACCGTCACCTGGATTGGCGTTCGCCCCTCGATTGGCTGGGAGGTCCGTTTTATTGGGCGCTCGACGACAGAGGTAGGATCGACGCCGCGCTGGCTTGCCCGCCGGAAGCGCCCGGCGCGCATTGGATCCGTTTTTTTGCGCATAACGGCAGTTGGAGCGCCGATAACGCCTGGTCGTTATTGTGGCATGAGGCGCGCAAGACCGTGGCGCACACCGGCGGAGGCGCTGTCGCCGCCATCGTCATGCAACCCTGGTTCGAACAACTCCTCGCCCACAGCGGATTCGAAACGCGTCAGGGGATTGTGATGCTCGAGTGGGCGTATCAGCCGTGGGCGCGGAAAGAAGCGGCGGGGGTTCAAATCCGAAAGATGACCGAGGCTGACTTGCCTTGCATTGAAAAAATAGACCTCTCCGCATTCGGAGTGTTATGGCATAACCCGATCGACACCTTACGCGCCGCTTTTTCCAAGGCGTTGTTCGCCTCGATTGCCGAGGGCGATCGGGGGATCATTGGGTATCAGATCACTACAGGAGAAAGGCAACGCGCGCATCTCGCGCGTTTGGCAGTGACTCCCGCCGCGCAGGGACACGGCATCGGCAGGTTTCTGGTCGGCGATCTGTTGACGAGGCTCCTCGATCATGGGATCGGCAAACTCAGCGTGAACACGCAAAGCGACAACGGTTCGTCGCTGGCGTTGTATAAAAAACTGGGCTTCACCCGCACGGGCGAGCAATATCCGGTGTATGTGTTCGATGTGAACTCGATGGAGGCATCATGGCAGAACGAATCGATTCGATGATCGTCAACGCGCTGGTGAGGCAGGCGCTCGCCTCGGCGCAGGAGGTGATGGGCGAGAATGGGTTGAACGCGGTGCTGCGCTCGAGCGGGTTGGAACGTTTCATCGGCAATTTTCCACCGGATAATTTAGAGCCAGCCATTCAAGCATCGCAGTACGCAAAACTCAATGAAGCCATCGAGCAATTCTATGGGCGCGGCGGGCGCGGTATGTTACGGCGCATCGGCAAGGCGTCGTTTCAATATGCGGTGCGCGAGCAAGCCGCGTTGCTGGGTCTCGCCGGTGTGGCGTTGAAATTACTCCCGGAAAAACAACGGATCAAATTTATTTTGAACAGCATGGCTAGCGCGCTCAGAAAGAGCAACCCGCAGGTAGACGCCTCGCTGGACGACAGCGGCGGGCGAATTGCATATACGGAATCTACCTGCGCGATCTGCCAGGGGCGTCATAGCGAGGCGCCAATCTGTCACCTTTACGCCGGTTCCATTGGCGAAGCCGTGCAGTGGGCAACGGGCAAAGAGTTTGAGATCGTCGAAACTCATTGTTGCGCAAAAGGCGACCCGTATTGCCGGTTCGAAGTGGGAGCGGCTCGTGAGTGAATTGAAATTTTCAAACCGTATTCTGCGGCGTTTTACAGAAACTGTGGCGCTCGAATTAGGCGCGGATCAGTTCCGCGTGATGGTGACGCTGGCAAAACTGCCCGTCGAGTGGACGAAGCCAGATACGTTCAACAAGATGAGCGGGGTCGAATCGGCGCGGGCGTACGCGCAACTCCAAGCGGCGATGCGCTCTCACTTCGGACGCGGCGCGCGCGGCGTGTTGTTGCGAGTCGGCGCGCGCTTGTGGAATCACCTGCTGGAAGATGCCGCGCTCGGCGGAAAAGCCCAGGCGGCGGTGATCAAGCGGCTTCCGTTGGCGGCGCGTCGTAAACAGACGTTGGAACTGCTCGCCAAATTCATCGCCGGCGCGTCGGGCGATATGACGGTTCACAGCCTCGACCTCGACTTGCTCCTCGTGGACCATGCCTCTCCCGCCGCGGATGGGCAACGCGAGGCGGCGCCTATTTGCTTTATTACACAAGGGTTGATCCGCGAGAGTTTATATTGGGCAACCGGCGCAAGTTACGATATAGAAGAGAGCGCCTGCAAGGCGCAGGGACATCGCGCGTGCGAATTCAAGATCGCCGCCGGTAAATAAGCGTCTACTCACCTGTTCCTAGACAAATCCCGGCGCACATGGGAAAATCTGCGCCGAAATCATATTCCTCAAGGAGTTTTCATGAACGCCGATAAGAAAAGCAAACGCCAACTGCGACGCGAGCAAATGAACAAACAAAGCGCGCGCAACCGCCTGGTCGTTGGCGGCATCATCACCCTCATCGCGGCATTTTTTCTCTATGCCATTCTTAGGCCCATCCTGGCGCCGATTGCGGATGTGGTAGCCGTTGAATCCCATGAACGTTACATGGCAGACGGTAATTCCATGGGCGACCCGAATGCAAAGATCCAAATCACCGAATATTCCGATTTCCAATGCCCGTTCTGCAAACGTCATTATTTGGAAGTGGAACCGCTTCTCGAACAATATTACATTGATACCGGCAAGGTGTTTTTCACCTATCGTTCGGCGGGGAACTTTGTCAGCCAGGGTGGCGGCGGAGGCAATACCGAATCGGAGGACGCCGCGGAAGCCGCCTACTGCGCCGCCGACCAGGGCAAGTTCTGGCAAATGCACGACGCGTTGTTCCAAAATAACCGCGATGTGGAAAACCAGGGGTCGTTCTTCCCGCGCCGGCTTTCGGAGATCGCCGCTGTGGCTGGGCTGGATGTCAATCAATATCAAGAATGTTTCGACAGCGGACAATACAAGGACCGCGTCCGGCAAGATCAGACTGACGCCACCGCGGCAGGTTTGCAGGGCACGCCATATTTCGTGGTCACGTACACCGTCAACGGTGAGACAAAATCCAGCGTGGTGAACGGCGCTCAACCGTTCAGTGAATTTCAGGTCACTCTGGAAGCCATACTCAACGAGATCGGCGCGCAGTAAAGTAGATCACAAAAAGACACGAGGAAACTCTCGTGTCTTTTTGATTCTTAATCTAGCCAGCCTACCTGTAGATCGTTGCTAAGATTTCCCCACCCGGTTGTTTGTACCGCCGACCCCATTCAGACCTCCCGGCTTAGAGAGCGTTTCTTGAGTCTTTTTCGGACACGGATAACACAGATTTCACGGAGAAAACCATTTCAAAATCCGTGGTTGACCGTGTCATCCGTCAAACTTGTACTGCGACTGAAAGGAGTGTCGAAGTATCCGTGTACTTAAGAAAATTACCGAAGAAGCCCCCATACCGCCAACGCGCCGAAGATGACCGTGGTCACGATCGCGCCGGTGAACACACTGCGCGACTCGCGTTGGTCTACCAATTGCAGCATGGGCGGAATCCCTTCCACATCCCATAACGGACCGGCGAACGAGGCGAACATCACGCCGCCAAAGAGTCCGCCAATGTGGCCCCAATTGTCGATGCTGGGGGCGAGACCCATAAATAAATTGACAAAAATGATAAAGATCACATTGCCGATCGCGCTTCGGAATTGATGCGAGAATATTTTTCGATTCTGGATAAGAAACACCAACTCTGCGCCGATCAACCCGAAGATCGCGGTAGACGCGCCGACCGACACCCCGGTTGTGAAAAGGAACGACATCACATTCCCCGCAAACGCGCCGAGCACATACAGCAGAAAGAAGCGCCCATGTCCGAAGGCGCGTTCCAGCCCGACGCCGAAGATGAACAGGGCATACATGTTAAAGCCGATGTGCGCGAACCCTCCGTGCACGAGCGCAGGCGTGAACAACCGCCAGAGTTGACCATCGCGGATCAAGTCGTTGGATTTTGCCAACATGCCGACGGGGAAATCGAAGTTCAGAAAAGCCTGACTCGCCAGTTGGAGCAAGTACACGAACACCGTCACGCCGATCAGGGCATACGTGACATACGGCGCGGACTGGGGCAGGGCGATGCGAACCATTTGGGGAGCGGGAGCAGGTTCAATGGGACGAAGAGGCGTTTCCTGATTCACAATGTCACCTTTCGGGGTTTGACGCGATGGTGTTCCGCGTCGATGATGGCGCGGATGGTATCCACCGTTTTGTCCAGTTGAAAATCACGGTTGACGATCACGTAATCGAACGCTTCCAGACGATTGAGTTCTTTGCGCGCCGTGGCAATGCGAATGGCGAGCGAATCGGCGGTTTCAGTCTTGCGCGTTTCGAGGCGATGGACAAGCTCATCTTCATTCTGCGTGGTGATAAAGATCATCAACGCTTCGGGCGCCATTTTGCGCACCGTTTCCGCGCCCTGCACATCAAGCCGCATGATGACATCCTTACCGCTGGCAAGCGCCTCGCGCACCTGCTGTTTTGGGATGCCCTTGTAATCGCCATAAACGATGGCATGTTCAATCAACTCATCCTCGGTGATCATGCGCGCGAACTCATCGTTCGACACGAACAGATAGTCGCGCCCGTGCAATTCGCCGGTGCGTTTGTGTCTCGTGGTGGCAGTGACCACAAAATGAAACGGCAATCCGCGCTCTTGCATACGCTGCATCACCGTATCTTTGCCCGCGCCCGAGGGGCCCGAGATCACAATGAGGAGTGGTTGTGGAGATTGAAAATCGAATTCGGACATGGAGGAATTTTACCAGAGGGGCATCATCACCTTAGCCACAGAGCGCCCAGAGATTGTTGAGATTTCTTCTCTTTCTCTGCTGTCTCTGTGATCTCTGTGGCAAGGAAAAAATAATCGCATCTCCCCACACCTTTGGCTGATTCCGTATAAAATAGCGGCATGCCCACCTACGATTTTGTCTGCAACACCTGCAACCAACGCTTCGACGTGTTCATGTCGTTTGCCGAATACGGCAAAAAGCCGGTGACCTGCGCTCACTGCAACAGCAAAGACGTGCGCCGCCGCATGACGAAGGTCCGCATTGCGAAATCGGACGACAGCCGCATGGACTCGATGGCGGACGATTTCAGCGGATTCGAGGGGCTCGAAGACGACCCCAAAGCCATGGGGCGCATGATGCGAAAGATGGGAAAGGAAATGGGCGAAGACCTGCCCGCCGAATTTGACGAAGTGGTTGACAGGCTTGAATCAGGTCAAAGTCCCGAAGAGATCGAGAAGGCTGTCCCCGATCTCGGCGCGGGCGGTGATGACGAATAAGGAAAATCGTGGAGCGGGATTTTCATCCAGCAAATAAAAAATGACTGTCACTTTGAAAGTGACAGTCATTTTGTTTATTGACGATCTTTTATCCAACCGGAGCAGTCCCGCTACCGCCGCTTCCACCGCCACCGCCACCGCCACCGTCGCCGCCGCCGATAACCTTTCCGGCTTGCTCTGTAAGATTTTTGAGGTTTCGCACACGCCCCAGCATATCGTGCCAGAACGAACTGCCCGCGCTGGCGGCGAGACCCGTGGCGATTATCCCGCCGAAATGACCGATCGGCGTATCCAGGCTGGCAATCACATCATTCGGGAAAAGCACGCCAAGAAGTTGGAATGTGTTGATCTGCATAACGTACGCAATAATAACGCCGATCACCGCGGAAAGCACGCGCAGCCACGTGATGCGGCTCTTTTCCGTGCTGGCATATTTCTGCCGCAGGGTTGCAAGTTTCAAGGCGATGTCCTTTTGCACCGTGTCAACCTGAGCCTCCAGCCCCATTTCTGTGAGCGCTTTCACGGCATCCTCGCGCAGCGCGTCTACCGTCCTATCCAACTCTTGCAGATTCGTCTTGGTCTGTGAAGTGAAAGTCTGGATCGCGATCACCTTCTTGGCATCGTCAGAACCTTCCGGCAACCACTCCTGCACCGATTTCAACACATCATCGGGGCTGGCTTGCTTGCGCAACCCGCGAAACCACGTGAATGGCTCGAGCAATGTTTCCACGCTCACTGAGAGAACAAGCAGGATCGCGAAATACGCGCCCAGCACACCCAACACGATCGTAAAACCATCGAGACTCATGGCTAACTCCTCCTGTGCAAGATTTTCAACAGTATAGCACCAACTGCAAACTACAACATCTTCTCGATCGTCGCGCGGTGTTCCGCAAAATGTTCCGCCGAATCGCCCAACACCCACAACAGCAAAGGTCGTTTCTCAGGGTCGTCCGCGCGGCGAGGCTTCATCAACTCTTCGAACGGCAGGGTATCCAACTTCCTCGCCAACTCCGCATACACGCGCCGCAATTCATCCAACACGTCATCTAACGAACGGTTGCGGTTTCTTTCAAACAACACAGGGTTGATCACATCCATATCCCAGCCTCGCACCACCTCAGGCTCCACGCGCATAACTTCGTGCGCCGGACGTTTATCCATGTGATAACCCATCAGGATGTTCATCCACTCGGTCAGATGCGCCAGATTATCTTTCGGACTCCACCCGCCCGCGTCCGGCGTTGTCAATTTATTCGCCTTTTGGAGTTTTTCCACCACCTCCATGAGGGATTTCCACTCGCGCTCGATCTCAGACATCAATTCGGATTTATTACCGGGGATGAATTGCTCGTCGGTCATGCTCGCCTCTTTCTACGGGACGATTGATTCGCCCTCGTCAACTTTTATCTTCTCTTCATCTTTTCTCAACACCCACGCCCCGCCGCGGACAAGGGTCGTCTTCTTCCCATCCACTTTCACATACGCGCCGTCGCTGAGCATGATCACGGGATTGTCGTGAAATGAATGATACTCCGAAAGCCAGTCATCATGCATAGGAGATTGTCCATAGGCATCTGCATCGTAATGCGCAACAAAATTGAACAGTGAGGCGTTCAAACCATCGAAATGATCCGTCTCTACAGAGTTCATATCTTTGGATGTGAGGATGTTCGGTCCGCACACGATCATCCCCGCGCTGAATCCAACAACGGGCAACCCCGATTGAACTTTTTTACGAAGATACGGCATCAATCCGCTGATGTGCAGGCGATGATTCAACAAAAACGTGTTGCCGCCCGAAATGTAAACCACATGCGCCTTGCGGAGGATGGATTCCATCTTCGGCAGTTCCATCCGATCGGTATCAATCAACTCGACGCGCGCAAGTTTTTCAAATGAGCGGACAGTGTAATCCAGCCAGCGATTCACGTTCAACGAAGCCAGCGGCATGAACGCAATCGTCGGCTCATCTTTATCTTGCAAATGAGGCTTGCACGCATCAACCACCCAACGAATGTCGCGGTCGCCTGGCGTGGAGAGGAGATGAAGAGTGGGCATAGGAATACTTTAGCGTGTTGCCTTGAGCAATGGCGGAAAACTCCGCGCAGGTACATTCAATGACTTTTAAGTTTTTAGGTGTTGGAGGTTTTCCGTTGAGTCAACGGTCATGTATTACGAATTTACCGTTTCTTCCATCCATGCAGGTTTTAAATCGTAATACAAAACATCGGGGTCAATATCTGCGCCGTTGTCCCAACCGATTGTTCCCCCAACGACTTTGACAGCGCGAAACATCTCGGGGTTATTGCGAATCGGCTCGAAGATTTCGCCGCGCAGGAATTTTTCAAGGTCAATTTCTTTTTGAACTTCGTTTTGAAATATGACGCGAACCCGAAAATTTTCAAGGGGCTCGACCGATTTAACGCGAACCAGCGGACCAGGTGTATTCATCTTCTTACTCCTACTCTAATCCTTCGATCTTTTCCAAAGGTTTCTCCAATCGAGCACGCTCCCAATCATCTTTCAATTCTGCACGATGTTGGGAAGCCCATTCAATCACCAAAGCATGAGCGCGACGCGGAAGACCGCCGCGCGAAACATCCAGAGTTTCAATTTCATAGATCGCCTCATGTTCGCCGTATTCCGCATGAAAATGAGGCGGCATATGATCGTTGTAATACATATAAATCACGATCCCAAAGAACTCACTAACACGCGGCATGAAAATATTATACAGCAAGAACGAACAACGAAATCAGAATAATTACCATTCATTATTCTTCAACGATTTGGATGATTTACGCTGGATTCTACGAAGTTCATCCTTCTCCTGCTTGTTAAGGGGTGTCAGTGTACGATTAATCCCATCTATCTCCAACCTCCCCACGATCACCCTCCTCAACCCCTCCTGCACGGACTCCCACTTCTGCCCCGCATCCACCACCGCCCAGCGACTTGGCTCCGCTTTCACCATCTCTAAATACCCTGCGCGGACGCGTTGGTGGAATTCGACGGTGTACGCGTCCATGCGATTCCATTCGTCGTCTTTCTTCTTGCGTCTGAGTCCTTCTTCCACATCCACATCCAGCAACACCGTCAAATCAGGGACAAGTCCTCCCGTCGCGTACTTCACCAACCCGCGGACTTGCTCCAAGTCTTGTTGATGCCCGTAGCCTTGATAGGCAATCGTCGAATCGTAGTAGCGATCGGAGATGACAATTTCCCCGTCGGCGAGACGCGGTTTGATGACCTGCTCCACGATTTGGGCGCGCGCGGCTTGGTAGAGGAGAGTCTCGGCGCGCGGATGCATCTCCACGTTTTTCAGATCATGGATCACTTCCCGAATCTGCTCGCCAATGGACGTGCCGCCTGGCTCGCGCGTGGGGAATACGACATGTCCTTTCTCGCGGAGGTATTCCACGAGATACGGGATGTGCGAGGTCTTGCCTGAGCCTTCGGGTCCTTCGAGGGTGATGAACATGGGGGAGGTAGAGATTAGAGACTGGAGATTAGAGATTGGAAGAGCAATGTTGCACACGCTATAGACTTGTTTTCATTGATTAGATTTCTAATAAGTTATTTTAGGAATTTCCAATCCTATCAAAAAGATTTTTCCATTTGACTCAATAAAATTAGAATGGTTTACTACTTGCCAGATGAAACTTAATTTCTCGTCAGTGAGTTCTCCATTAGGTACAAATTCATAAAAATCTTCTAGTGCAAATCCAAACTTGTCTTCAGGCCACACATACTCAACAGTAATATTGTTGTAATTATACTCAGTCTCTTCAATTGGAAAAACATATAAGTAGCCAATTGTAGGGAGAAACTCCTTTGGTTTTACTCCAGCACCAGACTTAATGTAATCAACCAATTTCGATATTTCCTCATTCGTATCTAGCAACCCATCACGTTCTTTGCCACTAAGTCGAATACGCATGTAATCATATGAATTTCCGCCGCCACCACCAAACCAATTGAAATAGCCTGCATCAACAAACTTCTCAATTAACGTTTTCATCTCATTTGGTTGCAGGTAGCCTTCAAAGACTTTTCTTGTATCATCTTCATTGATTACCCAGACAATTCGCCCATCGCCCCAAATTCGAAAATCTGGGATATATCCGTATGGGATTTCTGTCGGACCTAATTCATAAGAAATAATGAGAGTATCAGGTGATGAGTCCCATATTGCTTTTGGGTGTTCGCTGTTGTATTTGACAAACAAAAAGAAAACACAACCCACAATTATCAAAACGCGCAACAAGAAAAATGGAAGATTTGATTTTGACTTTCCCATAGTTTTGAATATATTCAACTAACAACACAGGCACACAAGCCACGTATCTACCTGTTTCCTTGTCTACTTACATCACTCCCTAAAAATCCTCACATGCCTCCTCGGTTCTTTCCCGTAAGAGTGACTGACCAACTCAGCGCTGCGCGCCATTTCGTGTTGGAGGCGGCGGACGAGTGACGGACCTGGAGGCAAGTCTACCCAGCGTTCGCCGTTGAGGACGGCGGAGATGGCTTGTTGTGTTTCGTGGCGGATGTCTTCCATGTTGTCGCGGGTGGGCGCGGCGCTCAGGTTGTAGAGGTCGCTGAGGAACTGCTCCACTTGCGCCACGGTGTTGGCGCGCAGGACATAGATCGGCATCCCGCGTTGCTCGGCTTCCATCACGGTCTGCTGGCGGTTGCGATAATACGTCCGCAGGGTGACGAGCGCGTCGGCTTCGCTCACGTCGCGCACGACGACGGCTGGCACGCCGAGTCGCTTGGCGGCTTGTTGCAGTCGATTCTTCGCGACGCCATACGCGTACACGCGAACGGTTTGCAACGCGGCTCCAATAGCGGGAGTCGGCTGAGGCGTGGGTAAAGCCTCCGCTGTTGAAGCAGACCGAAGTCCGCGACGAGGCGTTTTCACATCCGCCTTAGGCTTTGCGGGCGGCGCAGATTTCTCGATCTGGATTTTTCCCTCGGCATCGCGCATCCGCACTTCGGGAGGCAGGGGCGCGTCGCGCAACAGCGAATCTACAGAAGACATGATGTCGGTGTGGACCGCAAAACGATCGCGATGCTGGATCTCGATCAGGACGTCGAACGTGGGCGGAGCGCGTCTTTCGAGGACCGTTTTCTGGGTGCCCCTTCGACGCGCTTCCTCGTCTGACAGCGTGACCGCTTCGATGCCGCCGACGAGATCGCTGAGCGTTGGGTTGAGGAGCAGATTGTCGAGCGTTTGACCGTGCGCCGTGCCGATGAGTTGCACGCCGCGTTCGGCGATGGTGCGCGCCGCGAGGGCTTCGAGCTCGCGCCCGATCTCGTCAATGACGATGACTTCGGGATTGTGATTCTCGACCGCTTCGATCATGACCTCGTGCTGGTGCGTCGGCACTTTGACTTGCATCCGCCGCGCCTTGCCCACTGCGGGATGAGGCACATCGCCGTCGCCGCCGATCTCGTTGGATGTGTCCACGATGATGACGCGTTTATTTTCAGCGAGGATGCGCGCCGACTCGCGAAGCAAAGTTGTTTTGCCAACGCCAGGTCGTCCGAGGATGAGCACAGACTTGCCCGTCTCGATGATGTCTTGAATGATGTCCACTGTGCCGTAGACGGCGCGACCCACGCGCAGAGTTAATCCCACCACTGCGCCGCGTCGGTTGCGGATGGCGGAGATGCGATGGAGAGTCCGCTCGATGCCTGCGCGGTTGTCCGCGTCGAAAGTGCCGATGCGCTCGACAACGTGGTCGAGTTCGGCGCGCGTCAGTTCGGCGCCCGAAAGCACGACTTCATTTTCGACAAAACGCGCGGAGGGAACGCGTCCGAGGTCGAGGATGATTTCGAGGAGCAGGTCGCTGTTGTTCGCCTCTTCGACCGAGTGACGGATGTTGGTGGGAAGCACGTCGAGGAGGGCGTCGAGGTCGTCGGTGATTTTGAGTTGGGTCATGGTGGTTTCAGGTGTCACGTTTCAGGTTTCAAGTTGTGAGGCGTGACGGAGGAGAATTGGGATGATTGGAGATTGGAGATTAGAGATTAGAGACTGGAGACTGGAGATTGGGTTAGAGAGGTTAACGGATTTTGGGGTGGGGAAGTTTCCTGTCTCGTTTGGCTATTATACGAGGAATACGGAAATCCCCGCGTGATAGGTTCGATTCAGATAAAAACGCCTTGCGAGGATTTCCATCGCAAGGCTTGGCTTTAGACAAATTCAGCAACAGCAACACTCCGCCGTTTGGCGAAATTCTTGCGATGGGTTTTGATTCGCTCGATTTCGTGCAATGTTTCCGCTGTGAGGTAACTTTCTCCACAATGAGGACAGGATACAACAGGCACGTTTTCAATGACGAGCAAATTCTCGCCCTTTCCATAACTGCGCGTCACATAACGGATGCGAGCGCCTTCCTTTCCACAAATATCACAAATCATGGTTTGCTCCTACTCACGATAGACGGTAATGATCACCAACATCGATGTAACGCTTATCTTTCCAACTACACAGGCGATGCTTCCTTCAATTGTTCCGCCTTCAATGATGTACTTCCATTCGGCTGTTTCCGAATCCTTTTGTCTTTCGGTGATCTTGCCTGTCAAAATGAGACTCTCAACATCAAAAATAGATAATTCATCTTCATCCATTTCTTCTTCAGCATGCAGGGTCATCACATACTGCCTGCTACGGATTTTCTCCCGCATCTGTTGAAGGATTCGTTCGTACACATCATCTCCTGATTAATTTTATCACGGCAATGGCTTACTTCTTCCCCTCAACCCGACTCACCCGCGAAGGCTGAACGCTCACTCCCTTCGGCACAGCGGATGCGGGCAAGCCTTCCTTCACCAGCCGCGCGAGGTGTTTCACCATCACCGCCTGGCGCGGACCCGACTTCGCGCCCAAGTCTGCAAGCACGGGTTCGAGCCATGCCTGATACGAACGGACACACACATACACGGGACGAGAACGTCTGTCGGGTAGTTGGCTGATCAACGAGGCAAGTTTCGCGCTCACATCGGTCGCTTCGGGATGGATGAGCGGCGTCAACACAATTCCATGCGCTCCATGCGTCACGCTGACGTGGCATTTCGCGCCATCGTTGCTCAGCCATCCAAGCGGTGTCTTTGGCTGTGGTTCGACAGGTTGCAACAGTGGCGGGACAATTTGATGATACAGACTCTGCACCGCAGGAAGATGAACGGAGCGGACTCGGCTCCACGCTTCGTTCTTCGCCTCAGCCTGCTCCCCCATCCCAGACATTTCCCACATCCTCTGCCATGCGTAGACGGAGAATCCCGATTTCCGCAGAGGCACGAACGCATCGCTGACCTCGTCCACTTCTGCAAGAACGTGGAACGCGCCCCATGTCCCTGCTTGGGCGGATAGGTTTTCGATCAACGCGGGCAATTCGGGGTGAGTCAGATTCGACAACGGCGCAAGATACAGCAACTTTGCAAACGTATCTTCCTGCGAATGGATTATCCCGCCTAGCACCGAGTCATGTTCGCCGTTTGCGATCGCGCCATAGACGTGCCGCGCGGGATTCATGTACGCGAGCAATCGCACCGCGCCGAGCGGATTCCCCCGAGTCAACGTGCGCGCCGTATCCAACCCTATCGCCTCATCGCGGAAGCGATACAGTTGCGGAAGGTCCAACAAAGCAAGCGGTCGGATGGACATATTCAATTTTTACCACAAAGTACACAAAGAGCACAAAGGTTTAATTGCGCGGCGCAACGTGATGACTTCTACTTGACCATCTTTCGCCAAGGTTTAAAACAAAGAACCACAACCATCACTCAACCAACCTTAGTGACCTTCGTGTACTTCGTGGTTAAACGATTTCTCAATCAACCAGTGTCAAAAAATATTTATGGAAGCGCGTGTCGTCCGTCAGTTCGGGGTGAAACGACGTGGCGAGGAGATGTCCCTGTTGCGCGGCAACAATCCTCCCGTCGGAAACCGAGGCGAGAATCTTTGCATCCCCGCTCACCGACTCGATGATCGGCGCGCGGATGAAGATCGCGTGATAATCTTCCTTTGTGCCTGTGGCTTGTTTGAGTTCAGGAATATCCAAATCCGTTTCAAACGAATCGATCTGACGACCGAACGCATTGCGTTGCACTTTGATATCCATCAATCCAAGCAGAGGCTGGTCGCGGCTCACATCTTTTGAAAGAAAGATCGCGCCCGCACACGTTCCCCAGATCGCATGGCGTTGACCGAATGTCTTCAACGAATCCATCAAGTTGTACGCGACGGCGAGTTTGCCAATCGTCGTAGACTCGCCGCCAGGGATGATGAGCCCGTCGAGTCCCTTGAGATGTTCAGGCAAACGCACTTCGGATGCTTCCACGTTCAAGCGCTTGAGCATCACGATATGTTCAGCGAAGTCTCCTTGTAAGGCAAGTACTCCAATCTTCATAGTTGTAGTCAATTCAAAGTCAAGAGTAATCAGTCATCAGTTATCAGGCTGCTCACTGATGACTGATCACTGCTCACTATCTTTTACCAACCCCTCCCCGCGATCTTCTCCGCCTCGGGCATCTGCGACACATTACGCCCGACCATCGCCTCGCCGAGATTCTTGCTCACCTCCGCGAGAATGGACGCGTCTTGATAATGCGTCACCGCTTTGACGATTGCATTCGCGCGCTTCGCGGGATCGCCGCTCTTGAAGATTCCCGAACCGACGAACACGCCGTCCACACCGAGCTGCATCATCAATGCCGCATCGGCTGGCGTCGCAATTCCGCCCGCTGCAAAGTTGACCACCGGCATGCGTCCCAGCTCCTTGGTCTCCTTGATCAGCTCATAGGGCGCGCCGATCTCCTTGGCATAGCTCATCAGTTCCTCGTCGGCCATGGTGGTCAGGCGGCGGATATCACCCAGCACCGTGCGCGCGTGGCGGACAGCTTCCACCACGTCGCCGGTCCCGGCCTCGCCCTTGGTGCGGATCATGGCCGCGCCCTCGTTGATGCGGCGTAGCGCCTCGCCCAGGTTGCGGCAGCCGCACACAAACGGCACCTTGAAGCCGTGCTTG